>JAOUOA010000413.1 GCA_029880625.1 Spirochaetia bacterium | reverse complement strand
ACTTCGCATGTACTGAGCGTCAGTCTGCTGACAAGTTCTTCAATGGAAATGCCGTTTAGATCTACGTAATCATTCAGCCAGTTCAGTGATAGTTTCATAAGTCAATTCTCTTAAAATTGTTTCAGAAATCTGAGATTTCCGGAAAGGAAATGACGGATATCTTCTATTGAGTATTTCATCATAACAAGACGCATCAACCCCATTCCGAAAGCGAACCCCTGCCATTCTGAAGGGTCCATGCCTCCTGCGCGGATTACATTAGGGTGGACGAGCCCGCAGGGAAGGAGCTCCAGCCAGCCGGATTGCTTGCAGACCGGGCAGCCCTTTCCGGAACAGAGCAGGCAGTGAATGTCAAGTTCAAAGCCGGGTTCGACAAATGGAAAGTAGCCGGGACGAAGACGAACCTTTACATCTCTTTCAAAAAATGCAGATAAAAAAGTTTTCATGATATAAATGAGATTTGAAACAGAGACAACGCGGTCAATCAACATGCCTTCTACCTGATAAAATGTATTTTCATGGGAAGCGTCGGTTTCTTCGTAACGGAAGACTCTTCCGGGTGCAATGATGCGGAAGGGAGGCGAAAGTTTTTCCATGGCTCTGACCTGAACGGAAGAGGTATGCGTTCGGAGGAGATTCCCATCTTCTGTCCAGAAAGTATCCTGCATATCTCTTGCAGGATGATCTTCAGAAAAATTCAGTTTCCCGAAATTATTATCGTCTGTTTCCACCTCGGGTCCGTCCATTACACGAAAGCCCATGGAGGAAAAAATATCTTCTACCTGGTACTGAACTGCTGTAACGGGATGAAGGTGGCCCTGTGCTGTTTCAATTGGTTTTAGAGCATCGTATTTTTCTTTTGATATACGTTGCTGGATTTCCAAAGATTCAATTTGTTTTTTTGCATTTCCGAATAAAAGGTCCATCTCTTTACGGGTTTCATTGGCTGCTGATCCTGCTTCTCTTCTTTCCTGGTCTGAAAGATCTTTCAGGCCTTTTAAAATCGATGTCAGTTCCCCTTTTTTTCCGAGGATGGATGAATGGAGCTGATCGAGTTCAGTCTGGGTCTGGATTTTTTGGATCTGTTCTTCTGCTTTATTTTTCAGATCTTCAATTTGCTTGAATATGGACATTGCGAACAGGGTTTGAAAAGCCTTCTCCATGTCAACTTTTCCCGGTATGAACTGTAATTTTAGCAAGGATTTTGGAGAAATTTTATTGGATCAAATGTTTCCTGCTTGCCACAGAAGACAGGGTATGGATTTTGTCCTCAGGATTTTACCATGGCAGTACCTAAAAGAAAAACATCTAAACAGAAAACTCGTTCAAGACGATCTCACCACGCTATTGGTAAGCCCAATCTCGTAAGATGCAAAAACTGCGGAAATTATACAATGCCCCATAGAGCCTGTTCTACCTGCGGATGGTATAAAAATTCTGTTGTCCTTCTTCCCAAAGCGCCTTCAGCTTCAGAATAATTTTTTATAAATTTCATTTGGCCTTCAATCAAAACACGTCTGTTTTCATGAAAAAAAGCGCCAGAAATAATTCTTGGTTCAGGAATATGATTCAATCATCAAATCTATGAAATTTCAGACAAATTTTCTGACTTTCGAAAATCAAATCTAAGAGAATTTAATTTTACTGAATGGGGATGGAAAATCTGAGTTCCCAGGCAGGACCGTAGAACGGAGCATCAAATTGACTGGATTGAGCAAGAGATGTATTCCAGTCCGGTGCATCCAAACCTGCAGAGCTGGAATTTGAAAGCCCGAAACTGATATCAATCCATCCAAAAGCATCAACAAGATGAACCATATAAACAAGAGCTGCGGCACCGGCAAAATTTACGGCATTTTTTGTGTGCCATAGATACCTTTGTTTTTTAACATCTGTATCGAGGTAGTTTTTTAAACCAAGGTTGAAAAGAAGAGTGCTGTTTGTTATGGTGGGTCTTACTATAAATTGATACAAAACAAAGTTATTAAACATCTGGTATTGAAAATCAGCAGCCGTAGTTTTTGCAACCTTACTGGCTTTGGCCGCTTCAACTGCAGATCCGGTTACAAGGCTGGAAAAAACAAGAATCTGACCGCTGCCTATAAAATAATCTTTTTTTCTGAATCTTGGAACTCCAATGATCAGATCCGTCCAGCGGAATCCATCTTGATCCAGTGCAGCAACTTTTTTGCCGTCATTTAATTCTTCCGATGCTACAGCGCGGTTTTCAAGATCCGGCGGGCGCTTTTGGTAAAGAGCGACAGAATTGATCATCTGGGCTCTTTTACCGCCGGGATTTTCAACCATGACATGGTATTTTCCTTCAGGGATCTGGTCGGGTTTTACCTTGATCTGGATCATGCTTTCATTTTGATATTCAGGAGTAAGGTCAAACGTTTGTCCGCCTTTTGCCTTGAGAAGCATCACACGGCTTCCGTTCTGGAATTTTTCTCCCATGATATTCACAAGTTTTTCGCCTTCGTCAATCTTTACCAATCCGTTCTGCACGGTACGAATTACCGGTGTTAGATTTCGGATTACCTGAAGATCTGTCCAGTCAGTAAAAGAAGATACTTTGTGAAATTTATTGATGACACCTACACGTTGAAGATAATCTCCAGGAGGAAGTTCCAGATCAACGGATGTAGAGTTGACCCTTTTTTCAAATATGATGGAATCATTTTCTTTTGATTTTAACTGTACAAAGTAGCCCTGAACTCCTTTGATGGGCGTCCATTCTAAATGAACCTTCCCTTTTTTCTGAAGACTGCTGTTTGAATCTGAAGTTTCTTTTTGTATATCTTGTATATCTGTTTCCGGCTGCACTGTCATTTCTGTTTTTGCAGGAGGGTTTTCTGATGGTGAAGACGCATCAGGCGGTTCTGCAATAATTGAAGTGAAAAGAAAGAAGTATGCAGTAGCAAATGGTACTGCAATCGAGAAATAATGATATTTTCTATATATAAATTTCATAGCAAAGTTCGGAGTATAAGAACATTCAAAGTCTGATAAATTAGTTTTAAAATATTTTCTCCTTATATATTATAGACAAATCATCCCGTGTAATATTTCAATTTTTTTTTATAAAAACACTCCATACTGCAAGTAAATCATGAAAATTCCCGGGATAAATAGTCCCTTTAGGCTATAAACAAGCCTGAAGAATGCAGAGGTTCGTTTTTTACCAAAATTTATTTTGATTTCTGATGTTTTCCTTGATCCGGTTTTTCCTGCATGAATATATTATCGAAAGGATTTAAGCGAGATCTGAAGAAAATCATATTCTTTTATTCCTCAATTACATGAATATTCGGCGACACAAATCTCGGAGGAGGTGCATCGGGCAGAGTAATGGTAAAACCGGTTTTTACCTCCGGGCTTTTTGCCAGTTTGTTTTTTGTTGTCGTTTCTGCAGAAACAGACCAGATAAAAGAACCTTTATCCAGTTTTTTCATATCACG
>JAOUOA010000410.1 GCA_029880625.1 Spirochaetia bacterium | reverse complement strand
TTTTTCGCTGCAATGGACGGCGTCTCAAGCTGAACCAGAGCATCCAGTGTTGCTCGCACAACGTTAATTGGATTTTTTGATCCAAGAACCTTGCTCAGCACATCATGAATCCCTGCCTGCTCCACAACCGAACGCACAGCTTCACCTGCAATAATACCCGTTCCAGGCGTTGCTGGACGCAGCATCACACTTGTTGATTTATATTTTCCAGTTACATCATGAGGAATTGTATTTTTCGCCGTAATATTAACAGACTTAAATCCACGTCGTGCAGATTCTATTGCCTTTCGGATTGCATCGGGAACTTCATTGGCCTTCCCGAGACCGATTCCAACTTTACCATTGGTATCTCCTACTACAGCAAGTGCATTAAAGGAGAATCTTCGCCCACCTTTAACAACCTTGGAAACACGGTTGATCTTTACAACCTTCTCAACAAATTCTTTTTCCAGTTCTTCTCGGACCTGATTCATATTATAACTCCAAACCGCCTTCTCTTGCCGCATCAGCAAATAGCTTTACCCGTCCGTGATACAGACGGCCTCGCCTGTCAAAAACAACCGATTGAATTCCGGCGCCTTTAGCCCTTTCTGCAATCGTTTTTCCCAGAGCAGTTGCCGCTTCTTTATTTTTTTTATTTCCGCTGAGGCCTTTTTCAAGCGTGTTTGCCTGGCAGAGAGTCAATCCCTTCTCATCATCGATGATCTGACAGGAAAGATATCTGTTGCTTCGATTGAAAACAAGACGCGGACGCAATTTTTTTGATTTTATGGAAAAACGCACACGTCTGATGCGTTTTTCCAGTCTGTTCCTTTTTTCCAGTAAACGATTCATTTCTACTTACCTTTTCCAGCTTTACCGGTCTTTCCGGCCTTTCTTCGAATCACTTCATCAGAATATTTAACGCCTTTCCCTTTATAAGGTTCAGGCGGACGAAGCGCTCTGATATTTGAAGCAACCTGACCGACAAGCTGCTTATCAATTCCGGTAATTTCAAGTTTTGTCTGGTCCGATACCTGGGCTTTTACACCTTCAGGCACAGGAAATTTAATTTCATGTGAATACCCCAGAGAAAAAACAAGCTCCTTTCCTTTAAGCTGAACTCTGTATCCCACTCCGACAAGCTCAATATTTTTTTTCCAGCCTGTGCTTACTCCAGCCAGAGAATTATTGAGCAGAGCACGCGTAAGCCCGTGGCGCTCTTTTTGCTGACGACTGTCATCTGTTCGCTTTACTTTTGCAACATTTCCATCAACATCAAGAGAAATCCCTTGCGGCAGAGGAGATTTCACTTCCCCCAGCGGTCCTTTGACTGTAATAACGCCTTCTCCCTGAGTCAGGGTTACGCCGCCGGGTATTGTTAATTGTGCATTACCAATTCTAGACATAAGTTCACTTCCTTACCAGACTCTGCAGATAATTTCTCCGCCTATATTAAGCTTTCGCGCCTTTCTTCCTGTCATTACCCCTTTTGAAGTGGACACAACAGAAATTCCGATATTATTTCTTACAGGGCGCAGATCTTTAGCTGCGATATAAAACCTTCTTCCCGGAGTGGATACTCGTTCCATCTGTCGGATGACAGGCATTTTATTGTAATATTTCAGTTTAACATCAATATCTGTTTTATTTCCGCTTTTTTTAACTGCATAATTTTCAATAAAACCTTCTGTTTTGAAAATATCCAGTATCGCTGTTTTAAGACGGGAACCCGGAAAACTCACAGATACATGTCCCGCTCTGGATGCATTTCGTATTCTTGTAAGCATATCTGCTATTGGATCACTGAGACTCATTCATTAACTCCATTTTACCAGGAAGATTTTGTTACTCCGGGAATTTGTCCCTCGGAGGCAAGTTTTCGAAAACAGATTCTACACATTCCAAAACGTCTTAGATACGCCCTAGGCCTTCCGCAAAGGGGGCACCTGTTATGAAACCTGACCCTGAAAGCAGGTTTCCTTTTTTGTTTTTCATGCATACATTTTCTTGCCATAATTTCGCCTATTATCCGTTTTCTTTGGGCTTCTTTTTCTTAAAAGGCATGCCCATGTTTGCCAGTAACTCATAACCCTGCTCATCATTTTCAGCGGTGGTTACAATTGTAATATTAATGCCATGATAAGAATCTACTTTATCAACATCAATTTCCGGGAAAATAATCTGTTCTTTTACGGAAAGATTGTAATTCCCTCTTTTATCGAAGCCGGTATTTTCAACGCCTCTGAAGTCCCGAACACGCGGAAGAGCCACATTAATCAACCTGTCAAGAAACTCATACATTTTTTGACCGCGAAGCGTTACCTTGCAGCCAATCACCATTCCTTCGCGCAGCTTGAATCCGGCAATCGACTTGCGGGCAATCGTTTTAACAGCACGCTGTCCGGTTATCAACCCCAGCTCGTCAATTGCAACTTCAAGACCTTTTGGGTTAGTAGCAGCTTCTCCCATGCCCACATTGAGCACGACTTTCTCAATTCGGGGAGCCTGCATAACGCTCTTGTAAGCGAATTTTTTTACAAGTTCCGGTACAATTTCTTTTTTATACTTTTCATTCAATAAAGGCATTTCTTATAACCCTTTGCCCTCAGGTCTCGTCACTCTGATCTTTTTTCCATTTTCTTTTTTTGATCCGAGGCGTACACCTTTTTTGTTTTTAGAATCATAATACATTACATTGGATAAATGAATTCCGCTTTCCAGCTCAAGGATACCGCCCTTGGGATTTTCCTGACTAGGACGCTGGAATTTTTTTACTTTCTTGATCCCTTGAATAAATATCTTGCTTCTTTCAGCGTCAACATGAAGAACCTTGCCCCGTTTCCCTTTTTCAGACCCGGCAATCACAATGACTTCATCGTCTTTTCTAAGCTTTGTTGTATTCTTCTTTGCTTTCATAATCTTTCCCGATCAAAGAACTTCCGGTGCAAGTGAAACAATTTTCATAAATTTTTTATCTCTGAGCTCTCTTGCTACAGGCCCGAAAATCCTTGTTCCCTTAGGATTCATTTTATCATCGATAATTGCACATGCGTTATCATCAAAACGAATGTATGAGCCGTCTGCTCTGCGAACTTCTTTTTTTGTTCTTACAATGACAGCTTTTTGCACTGCTTTGGCATGAACCTTTTTTCCGGTAGAGTCTTTGATTCCATAACTGGGAAGGGAATCCTTAACCGCTACGACGATTACATCGCCTACTGTTGCGTATCTTTTTCTGGTTCCGCCGAGAATTTTTATACACATCACTTTTTTAGCGCCTGTGTTATCAGCTACGTTTAATCTGGATTCTTGCTGGATCATTTTGCCCGCTCCACAATTTTAATCAGCCGATGATGCTTATCTTTTGATATAGGTCTGGTTTCCACTGCCATTACAAGATCACCTTCACTGGATTCATTTTTTTCATCATGAACCTTCACTCTGGTAGATCGCCGAATCGCTTTTTTGAAAAGCGGATGCCGTTTTTGTGTTTCGATCAAAACCACCC
>JAOUOA010000409.1 GCA_029880625.1 Spirochaetia bacterium | reverse complement strand
TCTTGTGAACTTAGAAGGAGCGCTTTCTTCTGAAGTCCTTGCTTCAGAATTTAATGAAACATTTTTTAAAAAATACAAATTAGCCGCTATCGAAGTCAATGAAGGGAACCAATCCTATCATTTTGAGAATCATCTTGTTGCCGCAGGGGATTATTTTCGGGTTGAAAAGAGCGTCCCATTTCGAGACCGCTCCGGGGTTGAAACATCGGTTGATTTGAAATTATTTTTCCCTGCTATTAAAGAACAGATTATTAAACAGAGGAAAAATGTCCTTGTTCTGATGGCGATTGGCGTAATGCTGTTCGGAGTTCTTATTGAAAGAATTATCACATTGTTTCTTCATCATCCTATCAGTTCGCTTGTCAGGGCAACGAACCGGGTATCAGAAGGAAATATGAATTTCAGATTGGAGACGGACCGTACAGATGAATTTGGAGAGCTTTCTCGATTTTTCAATCAAATGCTGGATCAAATCCTTGAAGATCAGACATTTGTAAAAAATACTCTGGCGTATATTACCGCAATTATTGATCACATGGCTGATGCCCTGATTGTTATGGATATTAACGGAATTATTACACATGCGAATCCTTCTTTTTACAAAATGTTCGGGAAAAAAAGAAATGAAATCATTGGAAGCAATATCGAAAATATTCATTATCTTTTAAATATCAAGGATATGAAAAAAATCAGCGGAGATTCTCCTGGTGAAATCTTCGAAGGAGAAGTGCAGCTTAAAGACAACCGGATCGGGAAGTCTATCGCAACAACTGTTGTTGATTCGATAAATTATCAGGACGCTGAAGGAACCGCGCCTGGAATGATCATAATTATCCGTGATGTTACAAATGAAAAAGAAGCTGATAAAATGAAAACAGATTTTCTGTCAATTGTATCGCATGAACTCAGGACTCCTTTGACTTCGGTTGTTGGATTTTCAAAAGTAATTAAAAGAAAACTGAACAGAGAAATTTTCCCCTTCATGGAAAATATTAATGAAGAAACAAAAAAAAGCATGAGGCAGGTAAAGACGGATGTTGATATAATTGTTTCGGAAGGGAACAGGCTTACTTCCCTGATTAATGACGTTCTGGATATTGCTAAAATGGAAGCAGGAAAAACAGAATGGAAGATGAAAGCAATGGATATTTCAGAAGCAATGCTGCGTGCAAAAACTGTGACGCTACCTCTCATAGAAAATAAAAATATTGAAATTCTCTGTGAATTTGAAAACGATCTTCCGCTCGTAATGGGCGATCATGACAAAATTGTTCAGGTTTTGATCAATCTCCTTTCCAACGCCATCAAGTTTACCGATTCGGGAAAGATTACATGCAAAATATTTAAACGCGATGACCAAAAAATGCAGGTCTCGGTTAAAGATGAAGGGATTGGAATCGCACCCTCAGATCAGCCGCTCATTTTTGAAAAATTCAAACAATCCGGATATATTCTCACGGATAGGCCCAGAGGAACAGGACTGGGGCTTCCAATCTGCAAACACATCATTCAGCAGCATGCAGGAGAGATCTGGGTTGAAAGCGTTCCCGCCGAAGGAAGCGTCTTTTCATTTACGATTCCTTTTTTACAGGAAGAAGAACGAAATATTGAATTTAAAAATTTTGATATTTTCATGGAACGTATGGAACTTTTATTTCCTTTTTCCGGCAAGACAGGAAAAAAAGATATTCTGATTATTGATGACCAGCATACAATGCGGACAAATCTTAAAAATGAATTTGAAAAGTACGGCTGTCTTGTCCGTTATGCCGGAACAGTCTTTGAAGCAATCAATGATCTTCAAAAAGGAAAGCCTGATTTGATTTTAATTTTTATTAAAATGCCGTTAATCAATGCAATTGAAGCTTCCGTTTTGCTTGAAGAAAATAAAGAGTCAGAAAATATCCCTTTTGCTATTCTTACTGCAAGAGAAGATCATCATGAAACTCTCCTGGGCTTGAACAGATATTTTTCACGGTCTTTCAGCAAGGAATTTTTAGAGAGTGAATTAATCGGTTTTTCTGATTCTTTCAGGAATAAAAATGCTATGATTTTAGAAGAGAATGGATTTCCTGAAGAAAATCTTGAAGAAATGCTGCAGAATGCTGGTTTTTCGGAAGTAATTTTGTGCAGATCGGATGAGATCATTAAAAAAGCATGTTCCCGAAAACCTGATATCATTTTTTCTTCAAAAAAATCGATCAATCAAAATCATATTTTTGATATTTTGAGGTATGATCCGTCCATTGGCGATTCTATCTTTTTGATTATGGATCGTTAGGGGACTGTTCAGTGTGATTAATTGGAATTTATAAATGGTATAAATGAGAACAGAGCATGAAATATAAAACGAAACGGAATCTTTTAAAACAGAGCAAAAATCTATAGGCTGAAATCGTTCAGGTTCTGTGTCCAGGCTTATGAAATTAAATATAAAGAAAATATTATCCCGGAATGATGTAAAAAATATTCTTGATGCATTTTATGAAATGCATTCCGGCGAAATATGTATTGTGAATGAAGAAGGACAGACTCTTTACGGGGAAAATTTAAAAGATAGTCATTTTAAAACTCCAATTTCTGCAAATGGAAATATTTACGGAGAAATACATTCAAATAAAGATAGCTCGTCTTTTTGTTCTCTGATGAATCTTTTAATTCAAAATGAGATGGAAAAGAAATCTCTGGCTCAGGAAACTCTTGAAAGGTACAAAGAAATCAAGCTATTTGAAAAAATCAGCGAAAGAATTACCGCAAATCTCTCTCTGGGAGAAGTCGCGGATTTAATTATTCAGGAAACTTCAAATTTAATTCAGGCGGATAATGTTTCCATCATGCTCTTCAACTCTCAAATGCAGCAGCTTGAAGTTATGGCATCATCAAATTATACTGGAAAAATGACAAAAACTTTAAAACCCGGGGAAGGAATCGGCGGCTCCGTTTTTTTGTCCGGACGCGGGGAAATTGTTAACGATCTGACTTTAGATCCTCGTTTTATCAAGGGTGACGGCAGCATTCAGTCTATGATGTGCGTTCCTCTTAAAATTGATCAGGATGTATTCGGTGTGATGAATCTGATCAGCAGGGAGAAGGTGAACTATGCCGCCGGAGATTTAAATGTATTTTCTATGATTGCTTCGCAGGCTGCCATTGCAATTGAAAATGCGAATCATATCCGCAGTCTGACGGAAAATGCTGCAAGCCGGGAAAGAATTGAAAGTGAGTTAAATATTGCAAAGAAAATTCAGTCCAGCCTTCTGCCACATCAGAACTACTCTTCTGGCAATGGATTCCCTTTCAGCATTAATGCAAGCATGTACCATGCCGCTCAGGTTGGCGGAGATTTTTATGAATATTTTCTTTTTGATGAAGAGCATCTCTGTTTTGCAATTGGAGATGTTGCCGGCAAAGGAATTCCGGCAGCCATTTTTATGGCTGTTACTAAAACGCTGCTGAAGTCATGTGTGAATCTTTATAAAACACCGGGTAAGATCCTTTATCA
>JAOUOA010000408.1 GCA_029880625.1 Spirochaetia bacterium | reverse complement strand
TGAAAAATTACAGCACGAAAGATAGGTATTGACACGGGCATGATGCGAAACAGGATCCATACGCACTTCTCCCTGCGGCCCGGAGATCTGGATTGTATTCAATGCGTCGACAAGCGCCTCCGGATCAATACTGCCTGCAGTGTTTGCCGCTCCGGCAAATGCTTTTACGCATATATATGCGCCCTCGCCGAAATTTGTCAAAATTCCGTTCCCTTTTGGCCAGACTCCGCTGACGCCCGGCCAGGATGACAGCCGTTTCAGATATCCCAGATTTCCGGGAGTTTTCAGACTCATAAAATATGTATTGCTTGAATAGAAACCTTCGCGGACTTCCGGTGAAAGCTTGCTGGCCATCATTTCGTCATAGTGCCCCATCACGACTGCCATATTCTTTTTCAGTCCGCGTTCGGTAAAACGGATCAGCAGATTCACCTGGTCGGCGCCTGCAAAATACGGAACAAAAACATCGGGCTTCTGCTCTTCCACTCTGTCGAGCAGGAGGTCAATTTGATCAATGGGAACTCCTATAGAAGTATACTCTTCGCCAAGAATCCTTCCGCCCAGGCGAAGGAGAGTTTTTTTTGCAGCATCAATGGAACCTCTCGGCCATTCATAATTATTGCCGGCAAAAAACATGGATTTACCGAATTTATCAGCCATAATGGGAATCATGCGGTCAATCTGCTGATTGGGAAGCGCCGCAAAATGAAAGAAATATCTGGATAGAATACTACCTTCGTAAAAAGAAAAATTCAAATAAGGAACCTTTTTCGGTTCGGCAACACGGTATGCAACGGCAATTCGTGAATTTGAAAGGAGGTTGCCAATAATTGCAGAACATTTATGATCATCAACAAGTTTTGTCGCTGCTTCCACGGAGCTTTCGGGCAGACTTCCGTCATCTTCAATGATAAGCTGCAGAGTCCTTCCCAGAACGCCGCCAGCTTCGTTTATTTCCGCACATGCAATCTGTCCGGCCCTTGCAATTTCAGTTCCGTAAATTCCCACTAGCCCGGTCAGAGGCGGCATCAATCCGATGTTTACAGGATCCTGTGTCATAGGCTTCTCCAGATAATATAAAAGCTGTATACTATAATAATTATGACATATTCCATTATTGCTTGAATATGACGAATTGGCGGAATGTATTCTTTCTCCAAAATTCTCTATTCATGCCAGGTTTTTTTGCTCTTTTCATTTTTTACGAAGACATTAAAAATATTCGAAGAAAGAGAAACAACCGAAAGTGGTGCAACGCAAAAATTCCGCCGAAACCGGAACTGTTTTTTTGTGGACGCGAGCAAACAGGCCGGAAAACTATCCATTGTTTTTCATTTTTTGTAAGGAATTTTTTCTGACATTTATACAGATGAATATGGAAAGCATAATAAATTTAATTTCAATACCAGGACCGTTCATTCCATGACAGAATCCAGCGTTAAAAAGAACTATTTACTGAATAATCCGTTTAGTGATGCAGAGAAAACGGAAAAAAAATCATCTCCCACAACACACTATGAAAAATCCGTAGAGATGGGACTTGATTTAATTGAAAAGCCCATGAAAGGAGGCGGACCTGCACGAATTCTGACCCAGCATGCCAAAGGCAGAATGACTGTTTTTGAAAGGATCAAGGTTCTCACAAAAGAAGAGCCGAACATCACATACCAGAACTGGGGTCCCAATCTGGACGGTGCAGGCATTATGACCGGAATTCTCAAAATCGGGAATCGGGATGTCGCTGTTTACGGACATGATTTTACCAACCGCGCAGGCTCCATGGATTCTACAAACGGCGAAAAAATTGCACGCCACCTTTACATGGCTGCAGAACACGGCATTCCTGTTATCGGCATGAACGATTCTGCCGGCGCATACGTACCTGCAGGCGTGGGCGGACTGGACGGCTACTCAGAAGCTTTCTGCGCCATGAGGAAGATTTCCGGAATTGTACCCAGCCTTTCGCTTATGTTCGGCTTCAATGCAGGCGGCGGGGCATACCTTCCGCGTCAGGGAACTTTTATGATCCAGCATGAAGGAACCTTCTTCGGACTTACGGGACCGGGTGTTGTAAAAGAAGTACTCGGCGAAGACGTGACTCCCGATGAACTGGGTGGCCCCGGCGTGCACGGACAGAGCGGAGTTGTGGATATCGTCGCAAAAGATGAACTCGGATCTCTGAGAAAGGCCCTCAGGCTTCTGAGCTATCTTCCGGACAATAATCACAGCTTTGCCCCCTATCATCCTACAAACGACCCCATTGAAAGAATTGTACATGAAGAAGCATCGCTTTTAAAACGAACTTTTAATTCTCCAACAGGCTTCAATACGCCTTTCGATATTACGCTTTTGATTCAGCTCATTGTTGATCACGGCGAATATTTTGAAATCCAGCCTCAGCGGGCAAGAAACCTGATTACAGCTTTCGGAAGACTGGGCGGCCATGTGGTGGGTTTTCTCGCCAACAATTCTGCCGTTTCAAGCGGACAGATCGATATTGCAGCAGCTTATAAAGCAGCCCGTTTCATCCGTGTATGCAATCTGTATAATATTCCTGTCGTTTTTCTCGAAGACACTACGGGTTTCCTTCCCGGAAAAGAACAGGAAGGCGGCGGGATCATTCAGGCTGGCCGGGCCCTTCTCGATTCCATTATTGACTTGCGTGTTCCTCGAATTCTTCTCATTGTAAGAAATGCTTTTGGAGGAGCCTACGCTTCCTGGAATCCTTACCATACAGGCGCAGATGTTGTTTTAACCTTCCCTACTGCACGAATTGCTGTAATGGGTCCTGCCGGAAAAGAATATGTATACAAAGAAGAATTAAAAAAGGCGCGGGCTAAATACAAGAAAATGGCTGCCGAAGAAGGAGAGGAAGTGGCAAGAAAAGAACTTGATCGCGTTATGGCAGAACTGACCGTTCGATATGAAGATGCTCTTATGAATCCCAAAGAAGCTCTTTCTCTTGGATCCATTTCAAGAGTTGTAATGCCAGGCGAATCAAGAAAAATTCTCGGGGAAAACCTTTTATATCTTCTTCGTCATTATACGCCGGGCCCCATGCCGACTCCACAAAGAGAATTTCACTGAAAACTGACCAGTTTTATCCTTTTGATACTCGTCATATCAATCGAGAAATCAAATTACGTATTCCGGCATCTCTTTTCAGGAGTAAATCATGTCTCAGGAAATCTTGATTACAGGCGGAACCGGCCTGATCGGCAAAGATTCTTCGGAACATCTGTCAAAACTGGGTTTTACCGTTCGGCATCTGAGCCGAAAAAACAATACAGAAAATCGAATTTTCTGGAATCCTGATAAGGGAATTCTCAATAAAGAATATTTAAAAAATAAAAAAAGCATTCTTCATCTTGCAGGAGAAAATATCGGTTCAGGCAGATGGACAAAAAAAAAGAAAAAAAGGATTTCTGAAAGCCGGATTCAAACGACCCAGCTTCTCTTTCAAAAACTTCAGGAATTAAGCCCCAAAGAAAGGCCTGAAAGCTTT
>JAOUOA010000407.1 GCA_029880625.1 Spirochaetia bacterium | reverse complement strand
GGCAGAAATCCTGCATACGGTAATCCTCATTGATGCGACCCGTTCTCTGTCCAAAAAAAATTTCAAAAAGATTAAAGAGCACGCTGAATATTTTGTCAGCAGGCTTAACAAGAAAGACAGCGCTGCAATTTATAAAATTAACGGGAAGCCGGAACTTGTATCTGAATTCGAATCAGACGAAAAAAAACTTACCAATTCAATTGCTTCAATTAATAGAGAAGGCAATATTACACGAATCCATGATTCACTGTACAGCGCAATGTCAACAGCAAGATCCGTTGCAGAAAATTACGAATCAGGATTTGATGATATTGCAGTAAAGACTGCAGTGGTTGTGTTTACTGATGGAAGAGATGAAGGTAGTTTCCTGACAAACGATGATGTAGCAGAGCTTTCTAAATTTGGGACCAAGCATAAAATTCCTGTCTATTCTTTTCTTTACGGGAAATCAAAAAACAGAAATGATTACAACCGACTTTCAAAAAAAACCGGCGGAATGCTGATTGAAATTCCTGGGAAGAAAAATATTCGCAAAGTTGTCAATGATCTTCGCCAGCTGGACGAAATAAAATTTCGTCTTTCATACGGTTCTCTCGTTGGAGAAAAGAGACTGATCTTTCCAGGCACAAAAATCACATTAAAAATAAAATGGTCATCCGGAAAAGCGTCCGATCAAATTACTTCACATTACAAAGTACCCTGGAGCGGCTTTATAAAATCAATGTTTTCAACAGCATTTGCAGTCGGTTTGCTTCTGACAGGGATTCTAATTTTTGCAGCAGCGGCTTTTTTCTTCTGGAGAAAGAAAACTGCGGAACAGGCCGGAAAAAAGATTGATACAATTTACGGAAAAAAGATGCCGCCGCCTCCCAATTTAAAACACCCGCTTCACAGAGAATATGAAGAGTCACCGGAAGAAACACGTCCAAAAAGGGAAGAAGTATTTGATCTAACAGATATATTAAACGGAAGATCTGAAAAAATATTCTCTACCGGCACGGAAGATTTACAGGAGAATCCTGACGAAGAAGCGGAGGAAGAGAACGGCGAATCTGACATTGAAAAGGTCATCAGTCAGAAAAATACTCCCTCACAGCAGTCAGAACGAGATGCGGGAGAAAGTGAGGATGACAGAGCTGCCATTGTATACGAAACAGCGGTAGAAACAGAAAAATTGAAAAAGGATCCTTCAAATTTACTCCGTGATCAAATGGATGAAAAAAAAGCAATTCTTCTGAAGAGACATGCATATGGACTTCTCCAAACAGCTCTTCGCCATGCAAGACCCTATAAAAACGCCAGCCTGATTCATACTGATGAAAGACAGGAAAAAGAATATGACCTTTTTATGGATTCGACAGTTCTCGGCAGCGGCCGCTGGGCTCATATCCATTTAAATGACCGATCAGCAAGCCCCATCCATGCAAGAATTAAGCGCGTTGATCACAAATATATTATATATGATATGATGAGCGAATCAGGAACCTTTTTGAACGGGAAAAAACTTCTGCGCCCCAAACCACTTTCCAACAGCGATGTAATCAAGCTGGGAAATTCAGAGTTTATTTTCCAGGCACTTCCGGTTGAAGATTGATGAGAAAGATTTCTCTGATTTTTTTCGCTTCGTTTTTTTTAAGCGGGACATGCTCTCCACCCCGCTGGGTATACAGACTTCCGCAAAATTACAAATCATCTAAGATCAGCGAGGAATTGAATGGCCTGTGGGAACGGCCGGTTTTATCACCTTACTCGATCTCCGATCCAAACAGCGGAATTGCAGCGTCAGAAATAATCAAAATCACAGACCGAAATTATACCAAAGAACATCTCTATTCTGAAAATGTCCAGGGACTTCAAAAAATACAGATCTATATTGAAACAGGAAAAATTGAAACAGACGGGACCTGGATTTTATTAAAACCTGAAAACGCAAAAGGCTTTTTATATGAAGAGAAAAAAAAGAAAAAAAATTCCAGCTTCAGTCCGCCGGAGCTTCCTTCCATTGAAAAACATAAACTTAAAGACGTAAAATTGCCGAAACCGCTTTTATTTTATCTGAACAGGCCCGACATGACTCTGCTGCCTGCAGCAATGGAAAGGATGGGCAGAACTTTCGAATACGGACTTTACGAAAATACTGTACATCCTTACGATGCCGATTCCGAAAAATTCCTGAACGGTCTGAACTCCGCCACTCATAAGAAATTCTACCGACAGGGCTACAGAAAAAGGCGTTAGACATCTCTGATGCATTAAAAAATCTGGCACCATGGAAAATCTGAAAAATTTAGTCCTGTCTTCTGCCGAAAATGACCCCGACCCTCTTGTTATTGCCGGCCGTAAATTTTCTTCAAGGCTGTTCATAGGAACAGGAAAATTTTCATCGCAGGAACTGATGGGCAAAGCCGTTAAAGCATCCTGTTCAGAAATGGTTACCGTGGCTCTTCGTAGAATTGATTTAAATCAAACCATCGACGGACAGGATCCGGTTGCGCACCTGGATCTGAATTCTATTCAGCTTCTTCCGAATACATCCGGCGCAAAAAATGCCGAAGAAGCCATACGGCTTGCAATTCTTGCAAGAGAAATGGGAGGCGGAAACTGGGTAAAACTTGAGGTGACGCCCGATCCCGTCTACCTCATGCCGGATCCTGTGGAAACTCTTCGTGCAACAGAATCTCTTGTAAAAGACGGATTTCATGTACTTCCTTACATCCATGCAGACCCCGTTCTGGCTCTTCGTCTTCAAGATGCAGGCTCTTCTACTGTCATGCCTCTCGGTTCACCCATTGGCACCAACCAGGGGATCCGCACAAAGGAAAGCCTACGAATCATTATTGAACAGGCACGTGTTCCCGTTGTAGTCGATGCGGGCCTGGGGATGCCCTCGCATGTTTCAGATGCTCTTGAAATGGGAGCTGATGCCGTTCTCGTAAATACAGCCATTGCAATTTCAAAAGATCCAGTAAAATCTGCCGCAGCATTTGCCCTTGCAGCAGTTGCAGGAAGAGAAGCGTTTCTCTACGGATTACACGGGAAATCTTCTGCTGGAGATCGCTGGTCAAAAGCAGAAGCATCCAGTCCTCTGACCGGTTTTCTTGACAGCTGAGATTATATAATATTTTCAACTTCTCTGATAAACTTTTTACGAAATGAGGAATTTGTAAAGCGCTTAATATTTTTTTCAAAATCGCTTACATTATACCTGGTATCCTCGCTTTCATATACTGCTTCGCGGACTGCTTCTGCAGTCTGCTCGTAAAAATAAACTCCGGTTTTCCCATTTATAACAGTTTCAAGCGCTCCGCCCCCTGCACATGCAATAACAGGACATCCGAAAGACTGTGCTTCGACAGGAACAATTCCGAAATCTTCAATACCAGGGAAAATTAACCCTCTGGCATTTTTATAATACTGCTCCAGAGATTCCCTTGAACATTTACCGGTAAACTCAACATTGGAGGGAGCATTTTTTTTCAGTTTTTTTAATTCCGGACCATCACCTG
>JAOUOA010000406.1 GCA_029880625.1 Spirochaetia bacterium | reverse complement strand
CAGCCAGGGTAATATAGGATCTTTTTCTTTCATAATAATGAAAAGTTGAAATTTTAACCACTCCTGATTTTATTCCATTTTCCTGAACAGGGATTGCTTCGATAGCATTTTTTACCAGGTTATTTACCATACCCAGTATTATATTTTTATCAATTAAAATATCTGGTAGTTTCTTGTCCAGATCCGTATCTATTGAAACTTCTTTATGCTCACGAAATAAATTTACCGCTTCCATTACAATTGAATTTAGATTCTGGATTTTAAGTTTTGCCTGAGGCATTCTTGCAAAATTTGCAAATTCTTCAACCATACTTTTTAAAAGTGTAACCTGTTCTTTGATCGTTGATGCGCCTGTTTTAACGATTTCTTCCAGACCGCCTTTTTCCGGTCTGTCCAGACGTCGAAGCATTCTGTCTGCAGAAAGCTGTATGGGTGTTAGAGGATTTTTAATTTCATGTGCCAGCCGTTTAGCAACTTCTTGCCATGCAGCAACCCTTTGACTGTGCATCTGCATGGCTCGCAAATTGTTTAATTCCTCTGTCATCTGATTGAAGCTTTCAATTAATATACCAATTTCACCGTCAGCTTTAATATCAAGCTTGGTTTCAATTTTTCCGTCTGTTACAGCTCTTGTTGCCGCAGCAAGCGAAACAATGGGAAAGGAAATCTGTCTTGCGATAAGAATGGATCCAATCAGAGCTGCGGCAATCATAAAAATATAAATAAGCGCAAGAACCAGTCTTAATACTGTCGGGATGGTTTCTTTCCATTCGTCTTCATTTTCAAGAATCGAATACACTTCAAAAAAATGGTGAATATCTTTTTCCATACCCGGATGCAGTTTTTTTCCGAACAGAAGATATCCCTCTTCTCTTCTGAGTTGAAAAACCAAAATAATAAAATCACCTTGTGAATCTGTATAGGTAAAGTAATCAAAACCATCCTGACTTTTTATTACTTCAGGTAAATTTTTGTTATCAAGCATTTTCAACGATTCATATTCAATTTTCCCATTTAGGTAAAGCGCCCGGTAATCTGTTTGATCTGAAAGCGATGAATTCGATTTTAAAATATGAATAAGAACGGACGCGTTATAATCACGGTAAGTATCAGGTTGTGATTTTTTTATATAAGAAACAAATTCGTTGATCTGTTTTTGCTCATAAAATAAAAGCACCTGTCGGGCAGATTTCAGCGCTCCTGTCAAATCTGCTTTGAAATAATTTTCCACAAGCGAATCAACCACATTGGAAGAAATAAAAAAGATGGGCAGCGATGGAATAATTGAAACAAGCATGAAAGCAAGACTGAGTCTATAACGAAGACTGGAACGCAGATTTCCTGTCTGACGGATTCTTCTGTTTCTGTAAAAATAATGAAGAACCAGATTGAGCGTCCCCAGAGGGATAAACACAAGAAGATATACGAATAAATGATCAACTGATTTAGCTTTTTCTTTCAAAAGAAAAAGCTCAGCAATGAATACACTGAAAAAAACAATAATCAACCAGAAAATAAAATCGCGAACATATATTTTTGACTCTTCTTTTTTCCAGTTCTGGCTCATACAGCTCCGCCCAGAATTTCAGAAAGAGAATCCAGCGCGTTTTCTTCATCAGGGCCTTCAGCGGTAATGATCACTTCTGCCCCTTCCCCCAGAGCAAGCATTAATATTCCCATAATGCTTTTCCCATTCACTGTTACTTCCGACGATGTAAGCCTGATTTCAGATTGAAATTTTCCTGCTTCTCTTACAAAAATAGCAGCAGGTCGGGTATGCATTCCTTCTTTCATGCTGATTGTGATGGTTTTACTTAACAAAATTTCACCTGATATTTATTTTTTAGAAGATCCCGATTTTTTTTCGATTTGGCTTGCTATTCTGTCTGAAAGATCCTTCGCTGCATGGTAACCCATCAGTTTAGATCGGAAATTCATTGCAGCTGTTTCAATCAAGATGGGTACATTTCGCCCTGGACGCACCGGGATTAAAAGTCTTTCAAGCTGAACGCCCAGAATATCAACGGTTTCTTCATTCAGTCCGAGTCTTTCATAATCTTTCGAAGGGTCCCAATCTTCAAGATAAACAACAAGTTCAAGCCTTTTGCTCTGTCGAATTGCACCCACTCCGAACAAATCTTTTACATTGATAATGCCAATCCCTCGAAGTTCCATGTGATGCTGTATCAATTCACTTGTATAGCCGTATAATTGCGTATTGTTCAAACATCTGATTTTAACAATATCGTCAGCGATCAGCCGATGTCCCCTTTCAATCAGTTCAATAGCTGTTTCAGATTTTCCGATTCCGCTGGCGCCCATCAGCAAAACTCCCACACCGAAAACTTCGATCAGTACTCCGTGTATTGATGTACTTGGCGCAAGTTCTTCGGTTATGACCCGAGTATACTGGATAATAAAATCATGAGTTGAATAGGAGCTTCTAAAAATTGGAGTGGATGATTTTTCCGCTGCTTCGATAAATCGTTCAGGAGGAATTGTATCGTGAGTAAAAATTAAAGCCGGGAACTTATATTTAAAAAACTCAGCAATGATGCGTTCAAGTTCATCTTCGCTGCAGTCCTGAATAAATGCCTGCTCCCCTTTACCGAAAACCTGCACCCGTTTTGAAGCAAGGTTTTTATAAAAGCCTGCAAGAGCAAGACCGGGTCGGTTTACATCCGTTGTTACGATATGCCTGTCCAGACCATTTTTTCCTGCAACAACAGAGAGGTGCAGGTTCGGCATAATACTTAAGAGAGAAGAAACTTCAATAAAACTCAAAGGACAACCTCACTTTCGGTGATGCTTTCCCATATGCTTTTCTTTGTGCTTTTTAATCTGTTTCTCCAGTTTTCTTTCCAGTAAATCAATTGCTGCATACATGTCAGGACCCTGATCTTCTGCAATAAACTGAGCTCCATCTCCGTTTATAGTAAATTCTACAATGTGATTGATTTTTTCAACTCGAAAACGCACAGTTACTGAAATGATATTATTGATATGTCCTGCAAGCTTTTCAATTTTCTTCTGGGCATACTCTTTCATTGCATCGGTCGTTTCAATGTTCAGTCCGTGATATGTAATATCCATTTTTTACCTCTATTTTATAAATATATTTTAAAAATTATATTATTTCAAATTTATTTCTTTTATTTTTTTCCTTCTTTCTGCCGGAAGTATATTCAGAATTTTACGGTATTTGGCAACGGTTCTCCTGGCAATCAGAATTCCTTCTGCAGCTATCCTGTCCACTAAATCCTGATCAGAAAGTATATTCTCCAGTGTTTCTTCATCGACAAGTTTTTTTATTTTTTCCTGGATATTTTTTGCGGAATGTTTCATGGTCCCGATTTGGGAGTTTAGAGAACCTGAAAAAAAATATTTAAGCTGGAAAATACCCCATTTCGTCTGAACAAATTTATTGGCAGTAATTCGTGAAACAGTTGAATCATGGAGATTTACATTTTCAGAATCTGCAATATCCTTTAACGTCATCGGCATTAAAT
>JAOUOA010000405.1 GCA_029880625.1 Spirochaetia bacterium | reverse complement strand
TCTCGCTCTTTCTCTTTTTTCAATCACTTTCAGAATTGTTTTTCTTGCGATCGATTCCAGATTTCTCCGAAGTGAGCGGACGCCAGCCTCTCTTGTATGCGAACTGATAATCTTTTCAAGAGCTTCATCCGTAAACTGAATTGCTTTTTCTGGGAGCTTCAGCTGTTCAAGAATTTCCGGAATTAAATGCATGCGTGCAATTTGTTTTTTTTCTGCCAGAGTATATCCTGAAAGATTTACAATTTCCATCCGGTCAAGGAGGGGAAGAGGAATAGAATCCATGCTGTTTGCTGTCGCAACAAACAGAACTCTGCTTAAGTCATAGGAAAGGCCGAGGTAATGATCTTCAAAGTGCTGATTCTGTTCCGGATCAAGAACCTCAAGGAGTGCTGCAGAAGGATCTCCGTTATAGGAAGTTCCTGTTTTATCGATTTCGTCCAGAAGGAATACAGGATCTCTCGATTCTGCTTTTTTCATGGAACTTAATATTTTTCCAGGAAGGGCTCCCACATAGGTTCGTCTGTGTCCGCGAATTTCCGCCTCGTCTCTGACTCCTCCCAGGGCCGCCCTGACGAAGGAACGGTTCATCGCCTTTGCAATCGAATGAGCAAGGGAAGTCTTTCCCACCCCTGGAGGTCCGACCAGACAAAGGATGGGGGCCTTGGAGCCGCCTGTCTGTTTTTCGACAGCAAGAAATTCCAGAATTCTTTTTTTTACTTCTTCAAGGCCTTCATGATCTTCATTGAGAATATTTGACGCTTTTTTCAAATTAATTTCTTTTGCTTCAGGATCTTGAAAAGGAAGTTCAACAATGAGATCCAGCCAGTTTCGAATCTGGCCAGCTTCCGTTCCTCCGCCATGCGGACCCTCCTGGGCTTTCCTGTAACGACGCAGCTCTTTACTCACCTCTTTACGGACATGATCGGGAAGCCATTTTTTTTTCAGCTGTTCTTCTAGTTCATCATCACCGACATCATCGTCTTCACCCAGTTCTTTTCGTATTATTTCAAGCTGTTTGCGAAGATAAAAATCTCTCTGGATTTTTCCCGTATCTTTATCAACTTTCTCTCTGACCTCTTTTTCCATCTTCAGTCTGTTGATTTCTTCAATCAGATCGCTTTCGATTTTTTTTATTTTATCAGAGATGGAATCTATTTTTAGAAAATCTATTTTTTCTGAAATTTCTTTTTGAGAGAAAAATACAATCTGATTGCAAAGAGCGCTGGGATTCTTTATTCGTTTAATAAAACCCATAATTTCATCAGGGATACCGGGATGATTTTCAATATACTTGATAACATGCGTCTGCAGTTCAATAAACTGTTCTTCTGATGAATCCTTAATCTCTCCGGAAGCTGAAATTTCGCCCATCACATAGGGCTCCTTCTGGGTAATCCGTTTCAGTTCGATTTTTTGAATTCCCTGAATGGTGACCTGATATCCTCCTTCTCCCATTGGAATGACTCTGTGAATTTCTGCAAGGCATCCGTTTTTATAAAGATTCTCATCATCCACAAATTCATCGGTTGCGACTATCTGGGTGAACAGAGCCACCATGGCGCCCGGTTTTCCGACAGATTCAATTAACTGCACCGATTCATTCCGGCCGATAAAAATCGGCAAAAGAACTCCCGGCAGTACAACTGCATTTCTGAGAGGTATAACAGGAGCAACCGGCGGTATTTCTTCTGAAGGAATTTCAGTTACTTCCTGACTAGCATATCTTATAATTGCATCTGATTCCATTGTAAAACCTCCAGTCCCTTAACAGTAATCCGAATTTTATTTTTTCATATTTGTAAATTCCAGAAAAACAGGGAACTTGATCCACAGAACTAAAATAATCAAAAATTCATTTTACGAAACAATTTTTCATAAAAAATTTAGAATATTTCTAAACCTATATGACGGTTCGAACATGTCCCTGGATTTATAAAAAATTTGCAAATATTATGCCAGTTTTGAATATTTTAATATTTTTATCCGAAATATATCTATAAAATACTGATAAAAGAATCTTTTTTTTGAAAACGGAAAATAATGCTGTTTTTTCTTTTATTTTATGAAGAAATTTTAATGTACCAGCTCTGATGAATGGGCGTAATCCCTGATATCAGCAAAATGCTGGTGTATATCAGGTTTTATACGTGTTTTTTCTGAAAAATATTTTACTTTAGCATGACAGAATGTCCTGAATTATGACGGATTGACAAAGTTTCAGGGAAATTAATATTTTTTTATTTTATGCCGAAAAGAACTGTAATTTGAACTTCAATTTATATTCGGTCTGTTCAAATGAACAAAATTTATAAAATACACATCTATAAATCCAAAATTTTTTTTACAGGCAGCACCACAACAATCCTGGATATTTTGTCCAACTGCTGCTAAAACACAAAAGGGAGTAAAATTATTATGAAACATTCTTTCTTTATACTTGCTGTTCCGTTCTTTTTTTCTGCATCACTCTACTCGCAGCCTGCACAGCTCAAACCGCCTGAAGGAACTTCTAAAAAAGAATTTCAAACTGCATACAGACAGGCATCCGGACTTCAGACTCTTTACCGTTCCATTTATGAAAATGTCAGACCGTCAGTGGTGCAGGTGATTGTCACCGGTTCCAGCAGCGGCAATCAGGAATTTGATCCATTTCGTGATGATCCTTTTTTCAGAAAATTTTTCGGGATACCGCGCTCTCCAAACGGCAGAAATCATAATTCGCAGCCTCAGTCTCTTGGCTCTGGATTTATCATCGATTCAAAAGGAATTATCATAACGAACAAACATGTGATCGGTAATGCATCCAAGGTTAAGGTAAAACTTCATGATGGAAGAATTCTGGAAGGTAAAGTCAGAGGCTTTGATGAATTAACAGATATTGCAGTGATTAAAATAAAAAATGCAAACGATCTGCATGCAGCAAGGCTGGGAAATTCAGACGAGCTTCGGGTTGGAGATATTGCAATTGCAGTGGGAAATCCCTTCGGACTGGATGGGACCTTTACAACGGGAGTCGTATCTGCTGTAGGCAGAACAGGACTCGATACAAGCGGTTTAAAATTTATCCAGACAGATGCGGCTGTCAATCAGGGAAATTCAGGCGGACCGCTTTTAAATATGAATGGTGAAGTCGTTGGCATCAACAGAATGATTGTTTCGCCATCAGGCGGTTCCGTTGGAATTGGATTTTCCATACCGATTAATGAGGTCAGAAACATCATTCATCAAATCCGAAAAAACGGATCAGTAGAAAGGCCTCTGCTTGGAATCGGCATTGAACCTCTTACGGAAGAAATTTCAAAAAAACAAAAGACGAAAGGACTTCTTGTCATCAGAGTACAGTCCGGTTCCGGAGCCTGGAAAGCAGGCATTAAAATTCATGACATCATTGAAAATGTTGACGGAAAAGAAATGACTGACCCTGAAGAACTGGTCCAGTACATTTTAACAAAAAATGTTGGAGACAGAGTCATTCTTGACATTGTAAGGAAAAGCAAAAAGATTCAGATTT
>JAOUOA010000171.1 GCA_029880625.1 Spirochaetia bacterium | reverse complement strand
CACAATTCTTTCTTTTCATGATGGATCATGGTCCATTTCATTTCCAAAATCATCCGTTCGATAAAAGAAAATCATCATGCTGAAGACTGGAATATCACAGTAAGGTCACCCGGAGAAAAAAACTGGAAACGATGGGGTTTTGACCTTGAACCCCATGTCTCAATAATCTCTGCATTTGTAATTTTATTTTTTATCCTCATCACACTGTACAATCACAATGAAGCTTCTCAAACATTTCAAAAGGTTCAGGGGCTTACTTCCGATCTGGGAGGCTGGTTTTTAATCCTTTCTGCAAATATTTTTCTCGGCATAATGATTTACCTGGCATTCAGCAGATTCGGCAATATTCGTCTCGGCGGAGCAAAAGCGAAACCTGAATTCAGCAAAGTTTCCTGGTATTCCATGCTCATGGCTGCCGGTATGGGAATCGGTCTCATGTTCTACAGCGTTGCGGAGCCCATTCTGCATTTCGGCGCGCCTCCCAAATTTTATACAGACATTCCGGGTTCGCCAATGGCGGCACGGGACGCGATGTCTCTCACTTTTTTTCACTGGGGGCTTCATGCATGGGGCATTTATGCGCTTGTAGGACTTTCCCTTGCTTTTTTCTCATTCAACAAAGGACTCCCTCTTACCATTCGCTCTGTTTTCGCACCCATACTCGGGAACCAGCTTTATAAATGGCCCGGGCATGTAATCGATATTCTTTCTGTTGTCGCAACGCTATTCGGACTTGCAACCTCGCTGGGTCTCGGCGCGGGACAGGTAAATGCCGGACTGAATTTTCTTTTTGGAGTCCCCATTTCTGCAACGGTGCAGGTGATTCTAATCGCAGTCATCACCGTATTCGCCACCATGTCCGTTGTTGCGGGGCTTGATAAGGGCGTGCGGAGACTTTCCGAACTGAACATGCTGCTTGCGTTTCTCCTCATGGTGTTTCTTTTGACTGTAGGGCCTTCCGTTTTTCTTCTTGGATCCTTTGTCCAGAATCTGGGGCATTACATATCCAATCTGCCTGCACTCAGTTTCTGGACAGAAACATTTGTCGATACAGTCTGGCAGAAAGACTGGACGATCTTTTACTGGAGCTGGTGGATTTCCTGGTCGCCTTTCGTCGGAATTTTTATTGCGCGAATCTCAAAAGGAAGAACTGTAAAAGAATTCATTATTGGGGTATTGATGATTCCCACCCTCCTTTCCTTTTTATGGCTTTCGGTTTTCGGTGGATCCGCTCTTTATCTGGAACTGAACGGAATCGCCGATATTGTCGGCGCTGTTAATTCAGGCGTTGAGCAGGCGCTTTTTCTCCTGCTGGAACAATTTCCTCTTTCCGGCATCACTTCCATTATTGGCATCATTCTGGTATCTGTCTTTTTTATTACATCTTCCGATTCCGGTTCGCTTGTTGTCGATCACCTGACTTCCGGCGGAACCATGGACTCACCGGTTCCCCAGAGGGTTTTCTGGGCCAGTCTGGAAGGAATCATTGCAGCGGTTCTTCTGATCGGAGGAGGTCTGAAGGCTCTGCAGACTGCTGCGATTACAACAGGTCTACCCTTTGCTTTCGTTCTTCTTGTTATGTGCTACAGCATCATTCTGGGACTCTCCCGAGAATGGAATAAGTATGGAAAAAGTTATCTTGACGAAATTTTCAAAGAAACATCCGGAAGTCAGAATAAAACACATGCAAAAAAACAAATGAAAAAAAAATCCGTCAAAAAAAGATGATTTCAACGTTTGCCTTTTTAATGCTATGAATCCTCCGGGTAAAAATAAAATGATCGCTTCTTCCCCTCTGACCTGGAAGATCTTCATATTGTTTTTTTTATTCCTTCCCTTTATCCATTATTTCTCCCGGTCAAGATTTCACAATCTGCCGCTTTTTGATCCTTTGCTCATTACAAAATTTCATCCGGTAATGTATTTTTTAATTTTAATGCCTTTTTTAATCGGAACAGCTTTTTTTTTCATGAAACGATGGGCCTGGATTCTTCTTACTGAATATTCCGTAATTTTAATTGGATTTCAAATTTATATGGCCTATTTATATCCCAACACTGGCCATATCGCAGAGCTGCTTATATTTTCATCGGTATTTATTCCCATTCTGTATCTGAATAAAGAAAATATTATCGTTGCATATAAACACGATTTTATGTCAATCCCCCGCGGCTGGCGGAATGCCAGGCGCTATAAACTGCAGATTCCTGTTGAAATTCATTCCAATTTATATTTCACAGAAGATATAAGCAAAACCGGTCTTGGAATTTCACATCCTCTTGAGCATATTCCTCAGAACAGCACTGTAGAGCTTATCATTCATTTCTCCGGTGAGCGATTTCAGATTTCATCAAAGCTTGTCAGAAAAAATCCGGGAAGCACCGGGTTTTCTTTTGAAATTTCTGACAGAGTGAAAATAAAAAATATAAGCAGGATGGTCCGAAAAGAACGAGTTGTTCAGTACAGAGCTCACAAAAAGAAATATTCATCGTAAAACCGATTATTCAGGCTTTCACAAAATCCAGAACAAACGTAATGTTCTGGTTTTCAAAAACATAATCGATTTTAGCGTTAATGCTCTTTGCAAGCTCTTTGCATGTATGAAGACCAATCCCCTCGCCTTCGCTGTCTCTTGTGCCATCCAGTCTGCTTTCAAATTCGAAGAGATTCTTATCTACTGTCGTCACACGGGTTGGGTTGCTCATATACACCGAAAGATTTTTTTCATTTTCTTTAAAATCAAATGAAATTAAATTCCCGTTTCTGTATTTCAATGCATTTGTAGTCAGGTTCTCCAGAATTCTGTAAATCACTGTATAAGAGCCTTTGACTTTATGCGAGGGTAATTTAGTATATTTTACACCTACCTGATCTGCCTTGATCCGGTTAATGCATGAATAAAGAATTTCTTCGAGATTAACATCTTCCATCACAGAAGTATTGCCGCCCTGCTTTTTATATTCATACATGATATCCCGGACAACTCTTACATCGCCTTCAAATTCTTTTACAAGAACAGGATCCATCTCAGGTTTCAGCATAAATCTCATTACAGTAGACTGAAGGACGCTTCCGATATCGTGAAAAGATTTTCTGGCGACAATAGTCTTCTGGTAAAGATTTTTTCTATCTTCTTCGATATCTGTAACATCACGCATAACAACAGATACAAATTCTGGAGACTTTTTCATATGAATATTAAAATGTTTATTCATAAAAGGAAAAAAAAGGTAATAGTTTACCGTACCGCCTTCGCTTTCAACCTTTTTCAGCATTGTAAAAAAATCAGAATCCACCATATCCGGAAATATTTCATTTATTTTTTTGTTATCAGTTTCTCTGATGCCGTAATCTGAAAAGAATTTTTCCGTCACCTGATTCTTATAGACAATTTCATCATTTTTGATGCAGAAAAACAGCTCGTCAATACTGTCAATCAGAGACGATTTTTCCCTGTTATCGTACAGGATGCTGAACTGAAATTTTTTAATTTTCATAGAAACAAATACATAAAGAAGAGAAAACAGAATAAGTCCTACAGATGCAGAAACCGTATAGGGATCCTCCGGATAAAAATAAAATACCGGCAGAATATAGATCAGATCTGCAGAAATTGTAACAAAGGGAATGTATTTCATTTTTACATCAAAAAGCAGCGCAATCAGAAGAGTCTGAACAATCCCCATGTAATACATACTGTGCGAAGAATAATCACTGAGCTCCATCGAAGTCAGAGAAAGAGAAAGGAAGCACACAAATAAATAGGAAAGAACGTCAATTAAAACTGGTTTTATAAAATAAAACAGAATTAAAACAAGATGAAACAGAGAGGTTCCCAGACGCACGCCAAGCATTGTTTCAAAATCAGACTTCAACCTGCCGTCCACAAGGATGAGCATGGTTATGTGAATGGCGATTGCTATCAGGTTTACGATAACAAAATTATTTCTAAATTTTTCTTTTAACAGCAGATGGGATGCCATAACTTTTAAGCTGCAAGCTCCAGAATTAATGATTTAAGTTCAGACGGCATCAACGGTTTTTCCAGAATACGGTAAACGCCAATTTCATCTACTTTTTCGACTCTTTCTTTATCAATCAGTGAAGAAAGAATTACAATTTTGCATTCAGGCTGAATCCTTTTAATTTCTTTCGCAACCGAATAGCCGTTAATATCATCATAAAAGTTCAAATCAAGAATAACAAAATCATAAAGCTCCGCATGCAGCTTGAGAATAAATTCTGAAGAGGAGTTGCAGGATTGCGCCTCACAGTCCATGCCGAATATTTTAATCACTTCTTTCATAAGTGATGTAATATTCTCATCATCGTCCACGATTGCAGCTTTCAGCAAAATCAGCCTCCTGGGTGGGGTAGAAACGTTTTTCACGCCCTGACCCGGCATGTAAATTTTCAACCTGCATGTCAAAAATACAGAATGTCAATATTGACTCATCATGACATACGTTAAAACTCAAAAAACACTTACAAAAATTGATTTTTTTTTATTTTGCCGATGAAAAATGCTTACAGAAATATTCGGGAGTAGAGTAATGATGCCATTCCCGTGGAAAACTTCATCAGCAAATCCCATTTTATGCGGGGCCGACAGTGCCCCGGTTCTCTGTATTTATTAAAAACGCATCCTGAATTCAGAAGCAGTCCTTCGGCAGCCGGGCAGAATCTGTTTCGGCAGGGTCACAGAGTCGGCAAACTGGCCTGGAATCTTTTTCCTGACGGACTGGATCTTTCACCGGCAAACTTTAGCGATCTGCATGCCTGGGCCGCAAGAACAGAAGATTCTCTCAAAACCTCCTCTGTAAATTTTTACGAAGCCGCTTTTTTAAAAAACGGCATGTTCTGCGCCGCCGACATTCTGCATAAAGAAAATGATTCTTATTCAATTTATGAAGTAAAAAGCTCAACTTCTCTGTATGAACATTATATTGAAGACGCTGCTGTTCAGTACTTTATTCTGAAACATTGCGGCATCTCTTTAAAAAATATAAGCATTATTTACATTAACCGGGAATACCAGCGCGGCCAAACCCTTGATTTAAAAAAACTTTTCCGTATTGAATCCGTTCTCAATGAAGCCGAATCAATCCAGGGAGAAATTAACAATGAAATGGCTTTTTTGCAAAATATGCTCGAAACCGGCAAAAAACCTGAATTTAAGATCGGACCGCACTGTATGAGTCCCCGTGAATGCGATTTTAAAAACTACTGCTGGAAGGACATCCCTTCTCCTTCTGTTTTTGAAATTGCCGGAATGAACTACCAGGAGCGATTTGCTCTTTACGATAACGGGATCATAAATTACAGTGATTTTAATGATGATGCTCTGAATCAGCTAACTCCATCGCAAAAGATTCAAATTGTATCCGGTCGCAGCCGTAAAGATTATATTCAAACCAATTCCCTTCAAGAATTTATAAATGAGCTTCAATATCCGCTTCATTTTCTCGATTTCGAATGCATGATGCAGCCTGTTCCTGAAATCATCGGCGCCAAACCCTACCAGCATATTCCATTTCAATATTCTCTTCATATCATCGCTTCGCCAGATTCATCTGCAGCCCATAAAGAATTTCTGGCAGATGAAACAACTCCTGATCCGCGGCATGAATGGATCCTGAATCTCCTTGACGATATAAATGAAAACGGAAAGATCCTTGCATACAATGCATCCTACGAAACAATGATTCTGCGGATGATTGCCGATGCTTTTCCTGAATTGAAACGCCGGATAGAAACCCTGCTGCCGCGTTTTACGGATCTTGCACTGCCTTTTCGAAAAAAATACATTTATAAGCCTGAAATGAAAGGCTCCTTTTCAATTAAAAATGTTCTTCCCGCTATATTCCCGGACCTGAAAGGCTATGAGCACTTAAATATTGCCGACGGTCTGAGCGCCATGAATGCATTTTTGGGTTTACGAGAAGATATTAAAAATCCGTCCAATCCCGCTGTAAGAAAGGATCTTCTGGAATACTGCAGGATGGACACCCTGGCTATGGTAAAAATTCTGGGATACATTCAAAAAATTCTAAAAAATGAAAAAATTCCTTCAGAAAGGATCTCAAATTCTGAATCTGAATAAAAAATATCATGTTCAAAAACAATATTTTCTATAATATTTAAGACTATTTTTTCGTCATAGTAAAAATGGATGATTTTGGAATCTTTCAACTGCTTCAGTCTATAAAACATGAATATGGTTATGACTTTTCCGGTTATAGAAAATCGATTTTAAGCAGACGCATCAGACTTTTTATGGATCACAATCGAATCCCTGAAATTTCTGATCTTATCTCATTCATTACTGAAGACAGATCATATTTTCAAAATTTTGTAGATACAATTACAGTAAATGTCACAGAAATCTTCCGAGATCCTCCGA
>JAOUOA010000209.1 GCA_029880625.1 Spirochaetia bacterium | reverse complement strand
TAAAAGAAGAAGTTTTTCCTTATCTGCTTTCTTATCCCAGGGTAAACATCTGGTCTGCAGGCTGCTCCACCGGCGAAGAAGCCTATACACTTGCCGTTATGATCAAAGAATCAGGTCTTCTTTCAAAAACCAGAATTTATGCAACCGATATCAATTCAAAGGTTCTCAATTCCGCAAAAGAAGGAATTTTTAATCAACATGATATTCTGAAAAATACAGATAACTACTTTGAAAGCGGCGGAGAAAAAAAATTAGACAATTACTACTTTTCAAAATATAACAAAACAATTTTTCATGAAGATCTGCGTAATATTATTTCAGTTTTCAGCCATAATATGACCGCGGATGCATCGTTTATTGAAGCCCAGTTGATTGTCTGTTCCAATGTATTGATTTATTTTAATGAACAGCTCCAGAAGAAGGTCCTGCGCCTCTTCCATGAATCTTTATGCAGTTCGGGATTTCTGATCCTGGGTCCGAAAGAACGGGTTCCTCCTGATTTTCTGGGCGGATATTTTGAAAAAGTTTCTCCTGAACTGCCTGTCTTCAGAAAAATCAATAAAGCGTTTTTACCAGCACAAAAAAAAACAGTACCGGTTAAACTTATTAAAGATCCTGCATTTTGTCTTGTCTAAAACAAGAAAAGAAAACGAAATTTACGAAGGTAACGGATGAAGCCGATCACAAAACTGAAAAATCTTCAACAGCACTTCAGAGAACTCTTTTTAATTCTGGGAATTGCGCCTTTGATTTTCATTATGATTATGGGCATTCTTTTTTCATATATTGAACTGAAAAAAGAATCTTTTTCCAAATTAAATATAGCCAGAAATACTGTTAAAAAAGAAATTCTCTCGCAATTTACAAAAATTAAAAATGATGCAGTTATATTTAAATCCAGCCATTCCGCACATATTCTTTCAAAATATTTTTTATCTATAACTGAAAAGAACCTGTTTCTGATCCATCAGAAAATGAATGTACCCGGATACGAAAAAAAAGGAGAGCTGAATAAATCTCTTAACTGGATACTTACATTCCAGAAACAAAATCAATACAGCGATATTTTATTTCTGGACAATAATCAAATCATAAAATTTTCTCTTAAAAATCCCGGCTACATCGGCACAGATCTTTCCGATGCCGGAGAACATTATGCAATTCTTCGCAATGTTGCCGATGCCACGTTTTTAAAAAAAGATATTCATATAAGCGATTTATATTTTTTCCACCCGGAAGATGAAACTTTCAGTTTTGTCGGCGTACCGCTTACCGGAGCAGGCGGAAAAATATTCGGGATTTACATTTTTTTTTATCCCGGCAAAAACTTTTCAAACATAGCACATTACAGCATCGGGCAGAACAAAACTCTTGAAACCTATCTTGCCGGAGAAGACACCTATTTTAGAACCGCATCACGTTTCCTTCCAAATGCGCCTTTAAAGCTTAAAGTCAATACGGAAGCCATGAGAAAAGGATTGAAGCATCAGTCCGGGAACGAAATCATCCTGGACTACAGAGGAATTCCTGTCCTTTCATCTTACACATTTATGGGTCTTGATGAATCGCTCAATCTGAATTTTGACTGGATTATTTTTTCCGAAATCGATGTTTTTGAAGCCTTTCAGCCTTTTCTGTCGCTGCTTACAACCATGAGTTTAATAACGTTTATTTTAATCCTGATTAATATTTATACGAGCAAAAAGTTTTCAAAAGAAATTACAACTCCGATATCCGACCTTGCGCAGATTTCAGGAGAAATTGCAACCGGAAATTTTCATATTAACCTTTCAAAAGACAGCCGTTTTTATGAATTTGAACTGATCTATAAATCATTTGATAGTATGATTCATACATTTCAGAAAATTTCAAGTTCTATGCAGACTCTGTCGTCCGGAAACACGAATATTGAAATCAACGAAAATGAAATCAATCCGATAATAAAATCCATGAACCGGGTGATTCGGTCTCTCGACGATTACAGTAATCAGGCAATGGAAGTTTCGCGAGGGAATTATGATTTATTAATCCAACCGCGTTCCGTAGAGGACAAATTGGGAAATTCTCTTATAAAGATGACAAAGAACCTCAAGAGCAATCAGGAAGCCATACGATCCAATGACTGGATTCGAAACGGCAGAACGATCATTTCAGAAATTGCGCACGACACTTCAGATATCAAGCAGATGACGTTCGCTTATCTCATGTTTTTTACTGATTATCTGATGGCTGAAGCAGGAGTCTTTTATACGGCAAATCATGAAGCATCCATACCGGAACTCAATCTGACTGCTCTTTACGGAATTCCATCTGAATACCATCCGGCCAAAACCATAAAAAAAGATGATGGCATATCCGGCAGTTTCCTGAACCACAGTTCGGGAATTAAAATTCTCGAAAATATTGAAGGAAATTATCTGAAATACGGAAGCGGGCTTGGAGAAGGAAATACGGGAAATATTTTAATTCTGCCTTTTAGAAATTCAGATCAGACCCTGGGGCTCATCGAACTTCTGTTCACAAAAGAGATTTCTCAAGAAACAATTGAATTTTTTGAAGAAACCCAGAGCACCATCTCATCTTCACTCAGTATTGCATTTAAAAATGCGAAATCCTTTGAACTTCTGGAAAAAACAACATCCCAGGCAGAAGAACTGCAGGCGCAGCAGGAAGAACTTCGCGTAATAAATGAAGAACTTGGCGAAAAGAACAAAATTCTTGAAAGCCAGAAGAAATCCATTCTTGAGAAAAACCAATCCCTTGAAGAAGTTTCAGAAGAGCTAGAACGAAAAGCTAATGAGCTGGGAAAAGCCAATCAGTATAAATCTGAATTTCTTGCTAACATGTCCCATGAACTGCGCACTCCGCTTAACAGTCTACTTCTGCTCTCCGGGAAACTGGAAAAAAACAAAGACGGCAATTTAACCGAACGACAGATTAAATCACTGAACGTCATTCATCAAAGCGGAAATTCTCTTCTAAATCTGATCAACGAAATTCTTGATCTGGCAAAAATTGAAGCAGGACGAATGGAACTGCACCTTGCAGAAACAAGCATTGAGGGATTTATCAATGACATTAAGGAAATCTTTCAGGCTCCTTTTCAGGAAAAAAATATTGAACTGAAAATTATTCTTGATAACGATGCACCCAGGGATTTGATCACAGATGCCCAGAAATTAATTCAAATATTAAGAAATTTAATTTCCAATGCATTAAAATTTACTTCTAGCGGCAGCGTTACAGTAAGTTTTCAAAAACTAAAGGTGGGGCAGAATGATCATCTGATGATTTCAGTAAAAGATACCGGGATTGGAATTTCAGAAGATAAATTGAATTTAATCTTTCAGGCGTTCCAGCAGCTTGACGGCAGCATTTCACGAACGTATGGAGGAACGGGGCTCGGTCTGACCATCAGCAAGGAAATGGTCAAACAGCTTTCAGGATTTATTGAAGTAGAAAGCCGGGAACACTCAGGATCCGAGTTTCGCATATTCCTTCCGCTTGATCTGTCTCGGGACCAAAAAACTGAAGACCCGCATTCTGAACAGCAGAACATAAATCAGCGACCATCTCCTCAGGCATCTGATAAAAACTTAAAATCAGATGTCGTCCAAAAAAATATTCTTCTCATTGAAGATGATTTAAACTATGCGCATGTTCTGATGGATCTGTGTAAAACAAAAGGGTTTCACAGCATCTATGCATCCAGCGGTGAGGCCGGTCTGCAGATTGCCCAAACCCAAAAAATCGATGCTGTCATTCTTGACTACAAACTTCCAGATCTTACAGGCGAAGAAGTGCTGGCCAGGCTGAAATCATCTCCTGAAACCAAAAATATTCCTGTCCAGATTCTTTCCGGCTTTGACCGAGCAGATTCCCTCCTGAAAAAAGGGGCCGTCGGCTATTTGAAAAAACCTGCCACAGAAACACAGATTTTTGAAAGTCTTGATATTATAACAGACATCCTTGCAGCTCCGATTTCACGGCTTTTAATTCTTGAACCGAACCTGGACCTTAAGAGAATTCTTCAAGAGATTTTTAAAAAAGAAATTAATGCTGACTTTTCAGACGATCCCAAAGAAGCACTTGAGCTTCTACATCATAATAACTACAGCTGCATCATCATTGATATCGATCAGAAAAATTTTAATTTATTTGAATACATAGAAAGGATCAAAGATCGGACTCCAAAACTGCCTCCTGTAATTATTTTTACGGAAAAAGAACTTACGGAAGATGAAAATGTTAGATTAAATGAAATTGCTTCGTCAATTGTGATTAAGCAGGGCAAATCCCTGGAACGACTGAAAGCGGAAAGCCTTCTTTTTTTGGATGCTGTTTCGAAAAATCAGGAGGAACTTGTTGCCTCTGATCAGCAAAATAAAAATCACAGACTGAAAGGGAAAAAAGCACTGATCATAGATGACGATATGAGAAATCTTTTTGCCCTGGCAGAAGAGCTTTCGGAAGAAGAAATGATTGTTGTAAAAGCTTCAGGCGGAAGACAGGCTCTGATGGAGCTGGAAAAAAATTCTTCGCTGTTTGATATTATCATTTCAGATATTATGATGCCTGAAATGGATGGTTATGAAACCATCAGAAGAATTCGAAAAATGGGAAATTACCGTGATACTCCAGTAATTGCATTGACGGCGAAAGCCATGAAAGAAGACCGCCAGCTCTGCATCCAGGCCGGTGCATCGGAATATATAACCAAACCTGTGGACAGAGAAAAATTATTTTATCTGATCAACAGCCTGATCTGGAATAACTGAAATGAAAGAAACTGCCATTTTAATTGTTGACGATAAAAAGGAAAATATACTGTCTCTCGAAGAAATTCTGGAAGACATCAACGTCCGCATTGTAAGTTCGTCCAGCGGAAACGATGCTGTTGCCAGATGCCTTGAATCTGAATTCGCTCTGATCTTAATGGATGTTCAGATGCCCGGCATGAACGGATTTGAAGCGATTAAATTAATCCGCAAAGACAGCAAAAATATGGAAACCCCTGTAATTTTTCTAAGCGCAATTTATTCAGACGACTACCACAAAATTAAAGGCATACAGGAAGGCGCGGTTGATTTTATATCAAAACCGATTGTGGAAGAAATCCTCATCGGAAAGGTTAAAATTTTCCTGCAGATGTACAATCAGAAAAAAACCCTTCAGGATCAAATGAAAGAAATTGAATCGCTCAACAGGGACATGAACCATTTCAACAGAATTCTGATTCATGATTTAAAGCAGCCGTTAAGCGGCATTATGGGATTATCGGAGTATATTTTTAAAATAAATCATTCAGTCAAGCTTCCGGATGAAATTCGTGATATGATCGGTCATATTTATAAAAGCGGCGTCAATATGCATCATATTATTACCGATGTAATTGATTTAATTCAGGTTAAAAATGAAAATAGCGAAATGGAAGAAATTAACTTCAGCACACTGCTTGATGAAATTATGGAGATTTATAAAGATTACGAAAAAAAGATCAAATTTGAACTTCCAGAATTTCCTGCACTTAAAGGAAAAAAGCCTCTTTTACGAAGCATATTCAGAAATCTCATAAGCAATTCCGTAAAATACAATGAAAATAATGAAATCAATATTTCAATAAGTTACAAAAACCAAAACGGCAGCCACTGTTTTTATATTAAAGACAACGGGATCGGAATTCCTGAAGACAAAATTGATGAAATATTTCTTCCCTTTAAAAGAGCCGTTGAAGGAACTAAATACGAAGGAACGGGAATCGGGCTTTCCATTGTTAGCTCAGCGGTTGAAAAACTGAGAGGAAATATTTCAGTTGAAAAAACAGGAAAGATGGGATCAACCATACGAATCGAAATACCTGCTGAAATTCAGGAT
>JAOUOA010000028.1 GCA_029880625.1 Spirochaetia bacterium | reverse complement strand
GGACCGGTTTGAATAATCTGGAAACGAAATTCATCCATAATGGGAAGGCTTCGCCCTTTTAAATCCAGAAGACCGAGCTTTTCATCTCCAGGATTTCCCTCAGAAGGATAAAAATCATCTTTTCTGTAATTGGGATTTCTTTTAAGAACAATTCTGTAATTCGCATGCCATTCATCCAGATAATAGGCGCCGGACGAAGCCGGATGCCTATCATAAAGCGGCCTTCCGTTTTTTCCGTTATAGTAATCGAGGCATTCGGCAGCAGTGGGACTGGAAATAGTAAGCGAAAAAAAATAAATAATTTGCGGATAGTCCTCCGTAAGAAGAAGTTCAAGGGTATAATCATCCAGTTTTCTTACGCCGGGAATATCGTCCTGAAAAAGTTCTGAAATATGATGATCCGGATTTTTTTGCAATTCAGCCTTTTTTTTCTCAATGGAAGCGCTATATTCGTCAAAGCCGAGAACCTTGCCTGAAAGAAGAGGATAACCGAAAGGATTGAGAGATGTATCTGCAGCCCTTTTTATAGAAAGAATGAGATCGTCAATTTTAATTTCCCGGCCCCTTCCTTCCGAGAAACAGACATCATCCATATAACGCAGATTTTTTTTAATGGAAAAACGAAATGCAGAATACTGCTGATTTTTATATACGCGTCTTGAAAGGATCGGCATGGATACAGCCATGGACGGAATGAGTTCAAGCGGCCTTCTTAAGTAGTGGTATTCATAAGGTGTATCGTGAATATTGGAGGCAATGCCGTTGGATGAAGTGTCCCCCACTCGGATTGGGTCCAGTGTTTTTGGGTCCGATCCCATGTAGGTTAAAAGAACATCTCCCTCAGGAAACTCTCCATAAGGATTGTTGCTGCAGGAAAAAATACCGAGAAATGCAAAAAATAAAATACCGCGCTTCATTTGGATGACAGCATTATTTTCCTGTCACAGAACAGGTCAAGTAAATCCTTTCCAGGTTTCAGATGTTATATTCTGTCTGGATTTCTGCCGGTTTCTTATCTTTCAAAAATGTTCTGAGAAACTCTTGATTTCCTCTATATACAATAGATACATTTCAGATACATTTCGATTGGATAAATCTGGCAACAAATCCCTAAAATTTAACGAATTTTGGGGCAATTAGGTCTTTTTTTAAAAAGATACAGACTGCATCCCGTCTGTATGATTTCCTTCAAAACTGTATATAAAAACGATTTTTATTTTTATCAAATTTTATATAGAAACCTTTTCCTGAACTTTTCAGTCTGAACCTACAGATGTCTTTTTAGAAATAAAACAGAAAAAATTGCCGATAGGTACTGGTATGAAACATCTTTTGAAATCGATTTCCTTTGTTTTAATATTAAATCTTTTTCTTCCCGTAAACTGTGCAGAAGTAAAGGTTAATGAATCTGATGCAAAGCCTGTAAAACATGAAATTTACAAAAGCAAGCCATTAAAAACTCAAACCGTGTCCGTAAACCGCGGAGATAAAATTCTTAAAATTGCAGAACAGTTTCTGGGCCTACCCTATAAATTTGGAGGCAACACTCCGGAAGGATTTGACTGCTCCGGATTTACCGGCTATGTATACAAAAAAGCCGGAATTAAAATTCCAAGAGATACCCGGGATCAATTTAAAGCTCTGAATCCTGTAAAAACTCCAAAAAAAGGAGACCTGGTCTTTTTTAAAATCACCGGAAATAAAATCAGCCACGTGGGAATTTATGCAGGGAATTACAAATTCATCCATTCACCGAGAACCGGGAAAAATGTTGAATACACTGATATAAGAATTGATTACTGGAAAAAACGCTACGCCGGATCAAGAACCTACAGAATGTAAATCAATCAGATCCCATAAATCGGAAAAAATCTTCAGGCAAGATACTTTTTATATTCGGAATTATAAACGCAATGATATAGAATCTGTGCAATCCGCAGACAGTCAGGCAAACAAAAAATTCCTGAGCATCTGTTTTCCGCCTTCTGTACCGAAGGATTCCGGATGAAACTGGACGCCCTCAATCGGAAGGGTTTTATGCCGCAAACCCATAATTTCAAAAGATTTGCTGTTTTCAAAAAACGTTCGTGCTGTAATTTCAAGACTTTCAGGAAGGGAGCCGGGATCTGCAATCAGGGAATGGTAGCGCATCACTTCAATCCCGTCAGGAAGATTTTGAAAAATTCCTTTTCCATCATGATGCACAGGGGAAAGTTTTCCATGCATGGGAACTTCTGCCCGAATGATTTTACCGCCGAATGCGCCGGCAATGCCCTGCATTCCCAGACAGACACCCAGAAGATGCGTATGTCTTCCCAGCTCCTGAATCACACGTGAACAGACGCCGAAATAGGCCGGATCTTCCGGATGTCCCGGTCCCGGCGATATAATAATTTTATCGTATTTCTTTTTTTCTATCCAGTCATATTTTTTTTCATCATTTCGAATCACATCCAGTTTGAAGCTTTTAACGCCGTCGCTTAAGATTTCACCTATGTACTGGTAAAGATTATAAGTAAAGGAATCATAATTATCTATTATTAAAACTTTCATGCGATGATCATTCCTCTTTCATGAATTCTTTTAATGAGGCAAGGACCGCCCCCATTTTATTCAGAATTTCCTGGTATTCATTTTCAGGCACAGAATCATAAACAATGCCTCCCGATGCACGAAGAAAAGCGCTGCTTCCGTTTATAAAAAGAGTCCGGATGGGTATAGAAAATGTACAGTCGCCGTTAAATCCGAAATGTCCCACAGCTCCGCCGTAAGGCCCTCTCGGACTCTGTTCAATCCGGTCAATGATTTTCATCGATTCAATTTTAGGAGCGCCGGATAAGGTTCCCGCAGGAAAGGATGAGGCGAGGCCCGAGAACATATCATGTTTTTCAGAAATAATCCCTACAACTTCGCTGGAAATATGCTGAACATGGCTGAAACGCTTGATATCAAACTGCCGTCTTACTTTCACCGTTCCGAATCTGGCGACTCTGCCGATATCGTTTCTGTGAAGGTCAATCAGCATGTTGTGCTCTGCTATTTCCTTGGGATCATTGAGAAGTTTTCTGACCAGCTCTGTATCTTCCTGGGCTGTCTTTCCTCTTCGCGTGGTGCCTGCAAGAGGAAAGCTTTCCATTTCCCCCTGACGCAGGCGAAAGTTTAGTTCCGGGCTTGCGCCGATCATTTTTCTATCTTTGAATTTCATGTAAAACATATGGGGCGACGGATTGATCACTCGAAGAGACTGATAGATTTGAAACGCATCGCCTGTGATCTTGAATTCCTTTTTAAAACCTATCTGACACTGAAAGGTATTCCCTGCACGGATTTCTTCAATGGCTTCTTCCACCATTTTTCTGTGATCTTCTCTTGAAAGGCTTTCTGAAATTTCCCTGACATTCGGCGGTTTTAGTTTTTGAGGAGATTCTTTCGCCAATTCAAGAATCATGCTGCTTCTGTCGTTTTTATAGTAAAAGTAAAACGTCTGTCCTGTAAATTTATCGTAAACCAGTCCGTCCGTATAAAGTCCGAAAAGCATGGAGTCCCACTGCGGATGATTCCTCAGCTTCATGGAAGGTTCAAAATAATTGAATGCATCATAGCCCAGATAACCGACCAGACCGCCCCCGTACTGCCTGGAAATCACATCCTGGGGGATTAAATCTCTGAGGGCATAATATGGATTCTTTACGGAATATTTCACATCGTCAATGAAGAGCTGCTTTTTACGGCCTCGAATGATAGAATCAGGAGAAAAACCAATTACAGAATAGCGCGAATCATAGGTATCCTCACCCAGAGACTCCAGGAGAAACACTGTGTCAAATCTCTGTTCAACAAGACGAAAGAGGCTTAAAAAATCAATCCCGGGATCAATATTTTTATAAACTGGCTTTTTCGGAAGATCCAGTTTTTCCAGAATTTTATTATGAGTTTTCATTTATTGTTAAGACGATTCTCCATCATTCTTTTTTGCTTCAATGATTCTCTCCAGATCCAGACGCCAGACCCTTTCCCTCATATTTCGAAGGATTTCTATGATAATTTCCTTCATAACGTCTCCCATGACTCTGTGTTCCAGAACCTCCGCAATTACGCCGCTCACGTCATCTCCCAGTTTTCCTCCCAGTCCGCTCATAAAAGGGAGACTGGAAATTTCTCCCACAAGCGATTTAGTCTGAAGAGAATTGTTTACAGCAATAATCAGTTCGTCATGATGCGACTGAAAAGAACGATGAGCAATTTCCGGATAATTGAGCTTTTTCATTACTTCTTCAACACGCGTCAGTGACTGTAAAAACACGGCGTCTGCAACAGCGTCAATGATAACATCCCGGAAACGAAAATTCAGTTCACGAACATCTTCTTTTTTTACTTCATAGGTGGATCTTGCAATTTTATAATACGCGATAATCAACTTCGCCGCATGGAGGAGAAGAAAGGTCCGGAAAAAAACAATGGGAATCAGTCCCGGCAGTTCATACCAGTGCAGGCTGAGAAATTGAAGCTTATTCTTTTTTACAGAAAATCGTATAAGAAAATTCAGACCCCACAGTACAATTACAATCAGGTCAAAGATGAAAATCCACTGTGAAAATTTTTCCGGAAGAAAGATTTCGTAGGAGTTATGAATTAAAATTAAAAAGATATCAAGCAGAACCAGAAAGATCAGAAAGTAATCCCTTTTGGTGCCTGGAAGCACACCGGGCCAGAATTTAAATCTTCTTTTGGGTTCAGTCTTTTTTTCTGAGGAAGGAATCACAGATTCATGAATGGGCCGAGACGGCCTCGTTATTCATCCGATTGTGAATTGTCTGAACCCGCTTCTCATAACTTTTCTGACGTTCGCCCGGCATATCGGAAAGATACGTATACAGTTCTGCTTCAAATTCAAGACATTTGGAAACCGTTCCCGGAGGCGAATCCATTAAGTATGCAGTATCCATTACCATATTTCTTGTATTTAGAAGATCCGGCATAATTTCTTTTACAATTTTATTCACATTTCCTGGATGAATGGCGCCGCCGACAGAGGTTCGAAAACCGATATTTCTTGCACGATCGACAATTTTTAAACAGGCGCTGTGCACCCCTTCATCGTCTGCATTTGTATCCATGGAAGAGGAGAGATCTGACCGGGCTGCTGTAATTTGATTGATATAGGTCGCTTCTGGAATTGAAAAAATGGCTTCAAGATTATCTACAGCCAGAATGGTTTCTATATTAATTGCTTTTTGAATTTTTTCAAAAGAAATGGGACCGAGGATATCATGGAGAGTTTCCACGAACTTTTTTAAAGCATAGGGAGATTCAATCATGGGAGCTATAATTCCGTCTACCCCTATTGCATACATTTCCCTGATATCATTTCTTGCTTCAGGTCCGCCGATTTTTACATAAATGGGAAGAATATCGCGGGATAATGCCTTGAGGATGCGAATATCTTCAAAAGACATATCCTCTGCTTCTGTGCCTGTTTTCAAAGCTGTTAAACAGCCGCCTTCAGCCAGATTTCCGAGTTTTGTTCTGAGCCGCTCAAATTTACAGTTCATAGGTGCCCCTTAATAATGTCGGAAAAAACATCGAATTAATGAGTTTTTTCCACATTGAAAAATCCATACTTATATCCAACATTTTTTTTCCTGCGGTATCGGCATATTGAAAAAAAATATTAAAAAAAGGCCGAATCTCAGAGTTCCTGATGCTTTGAAGTTCATTTAATCCTGCAGTCCATCTGTTATCAAGTCCAATTTTCCTGCAATTTTCGTGAGTCTGGCCCACTGATGAAACGGCCGGTTCTTTTATGCTTTTTGAGATTCCAGCTTCATTTGATCCAGAGAAATTTGCATTTTTGTTCTGATCAGGTCTGAAATTTCATCCACTTCTAAACTGCTGTAGTCATCAGGATGGATGGGCTTGATGATGCTGATGAACACTTTTCCAGGATAAATTTTCTGAAATAGCTTTTTTCGTTTTACCGGAATAATTTTATGGGAACCCCAGAAGACTACAGGCTGAAGGGTCACTTTTGCTTTTTTTGCAAGAAGAAAACTTCCGTTCTTAAACGGCCTCATACTGCCGTCTTCAAAACTCCTCGTTCCTTCCGGAAATATCACAACGGAAATCCCGGAATTCACACCGCGTGCGGCTTCCAGAAGCGATACAGCGGCTTTTCGCGGCTGATCCCTTTCTACAGAAATATAGCCCCCTGCTTTCATGGCAAGTCCCAGAAAAGGAATGCGGAACAGCGATGCCTTCGCAACCCAGCGAAAGGGGATTTCAAGAAAAGTGTACATCGCAACAGCGTCAAACATGCTCTGGTGATTGGAAACAACAATGAAGGGTCCTGTTTCTTCAAGATTTTCAATGCCGCTGATTCGAAAGCGAACTCCGGAAATAAAAAGAACAAATCGTGCATAGGTTTCTGCAAGAATATGAACAAAATGATAAAGGCGAAATGGATAGGAAAGAATTGCAAGACATACTACAATAAAAAGCATGAGAAGAGCTATAAACCATATTACAACAGAACGAACTGCAATCCAGACTTCATACATTTGCTTCAATCCGGCATCCTCATTCTTCCAGATTGATTCGGATTGCAGATTCAGGACAGACCAGTGCGCACATCCCGCAGCCTGTACAGTGATCGGCAAACTCAGGAAGCGAAGATTCAGAAAGAACAACAGCTTCTTCTACAGGGCATCCCATTGTACATGCTTTACAGATTTTCTCGGGATCGATGCGGCCGGGAAGATTTTTACAGAGACCTTCTTTCAGTTCTGCCCGTCCAAACCAGGGAAGATGATTTTTTCTGAGTTTTTTTAAAGCCTTTGTTTCGCAAGAATGGATGCAGGGATATTCGGGACAGAGTCTGCAGGCATTTAAATTTGGGTCCAATACCGGACCATAGATGCCGGGAACGGTAAATAAAACGCCGTGAGGACAGGCAACGATGCAGTCGCCGCAGGATGTGCATTTCTTCTGGAACTCATTGTTGTCAAAAACAGCTCCCGGAGGACGCGGGAAATTTTCCGGAGAGATTCTTGGGTCAGCAGTATGATCATCAAAATCGTGATATTCCATCCATTCAGGCGAAAGGATATTGGAAACACTTTGAAATTGCCTGTCAATGATGCTGCCGACGGGAGTTCTTGAAAGATCGCCCAGAATCTGCTTCCATCCATCTGAAAAAAAATCTTTTCTGTCCATGGTCGTTAATTTAAGTTTTTTCAGCAATCTGGCATTTTTTTAAGAGCTGAAAGGTTCATCCTCTGAAACGGTCCGCTCAAACTGCAGTCCTAGAACAGAGAAAGGGAATCCCTGACGGTTTCAAGAATAAATTCACTTGAAATTAAAAAATTTCCGGATGATCCGAAGCATTGAAAAATCCCTGTTGACGCATGATGAAACCCTGGTGGAACTGAGTTTAACTTTTATGAATCCTTCCGTTAAACCACAGGTTAAAAAAATTCCCTGCGATCTTTGCCTCTCGGATAATTTTTTCCCTCTTTTTGAAAAAGAGTCTTCCAGAAACGAAAATTTTTTAATCCAGAAATGCGGAAGCTGCGGACTCGTTCAGGTCAATCCGCAGCCGGATCTTGAAGCCGTAAAGCCCTATTATTCGGCATCATATTTTCAGAAAAGAACAGACCGCGGTTATAATAATTATTTTTCCGACGAATTAAAGCGTCAGCTTTTTAAAGTATACGAAATGAACCTGAACGATGCCGGGTTTTATCAGTTCGAAAAAGAAAGATTTTACAAGTTAAACATTCAAAAACCCTCCTTTCTTGATGTGGGCTGCGCAGCAGGATATTTTGTTGAATTCATGAAACACCGGGGATGGGAAGCTGAAGGAATTGAAATTTCAAATGATGCCGCATCGTTTGGAATTGAACAATTAAAATTAAAAATCATCGTCGATGATTTCTTTTCTAGCAGAGATTTGAAAAAAGAATCCTATGATTTTATCACTCTGTGGGCTTCCATCGAGCATATGCACAGTCCTGTAAAAGTTATGAAGAGGATCCATGAACTTTTAAAGCCTTCCGGACGCCTCATCCTTTCAACATGCAGGTACGGACATCTTGCAAAATTCAGGGGAAAAGACTGGCGTTACATGAATGTCCCGGAACACCTGTACTTTTACAGCATGAAAAATATGAAACGCCTTGCTGCAGAAACCGGCTTTAACACACTGAAAAGTTTTTCATACGGTTCCGGCTTTACTGCTAAAAAAGATTCCGGGTTTGCTTACAAAGCAGGAAAAATAATCATGGATCCGCTGGTAAAGATTCTGAATCAGGGCGACATGATGGTTTTTTATCTGAAGAAAATTTAATCAATCTCAAAGGTGTCGTCATCATGAATCTTAAAACCTACGTTATTACCGGTGCAAGTTCCGGAATCGGAAAACAGATGGCTCTGGAACTTGCTTCAAGCGGAGGACGTTTTATCCTGACAGGCAGGGACCGCAGTAAAGGCGAAAAAGCTCTTAACGAAATTAAGCAGAAGAGCAGAAATCCGGAAATTGAAATGCTTTATACTGACGTTTCCAGCCAAAAAGCGATACAGAATCTTGCTGAAGAAATTCAAAGCAGAACAGATTCCATTGATGTTTTAATCAATAATGCAGGAAGCTTTTTTCCCAGAAAAAAAATTTCAGCCGACGGCCTTGAAATGACCTTTGCAGTCAACCACATGGCATATTATCTTCTGACAGATCTTCTTATGGATTTGGTCTTAAAAGACAAGCCCGGAAAAATCATCAATACATCTTCAAAAGCTCATTTCAGCGCCAAACCAAATCTTGAGGATCTGAATTTTGAAACAAGATCCTATAACGGTTGGACGGCCTATGCAAACAGCAAGCTTTACAATCTTTATTTTACATATTACATTGAAGAAACATACAGAGACAGCGGTCTTCGTGTAAATGCATTTCATCCCGGTGTAATTGCGACAGATATTGTCCGGAATATGTTTTTTCCAGTACCGCAGCTCTGGAAAATCTTCAGCAAATCAGTAAAGGACGGCGCAGCAGGGGGCATCCATCTTGCCTCTTCGCCGGAAATGGAAAAGATTTCCGGAAAATTTTTTGACGGAACAAAAGAAAAAAAATCAAGTAAGGCGAGCTATGACAGGAATGCCTGGCGCCGCCTGATGAAGATAAGCGAAGAGTTTAAGAGAAAGAAACTTCCTGAATAGAAAAAAGATCCAGGATGCCATAAATTCAGAAAAAAGATTTCTCTTTTTTTATATTCATTTTGTATTTATTTACGGTCCGTCTGAAACACAGCGTACATTAGACGTTGTTAATTTTGCCTGTAAAGAAACTGCACCATTAGAGGTATCCAGATACCACGCATCTGAATCTGTACTGGAAGTATTGCTCCAGTATTTTCCAGACGGAGATGATGGAAATAAAGAAGGTTGTGTCAGGTATATTTCAAAGTAAAATCGTGCAAGTTCATTTTTTGAAGGGACCCTCCAGGTCCTGCCGCCAAGGGTTAAATTCAAGCATGTGTCCCAAACTTCGCTTATTCCGGTACTGCCGCTTGTTGAAAGATTGCCGGGATTTCCATCGAGAACTCCGGTACCGACTCCTCCATTGCAGTCACTGTCATTTTTATTGCAGAATTCTAATAGAGGTGAAACAGCTGTAAGTGAACAGTCATTTGCGGATAAATTATAAATATTTCCTCCTGCAGCATCAGATTGTATGCATTTCGCCCAGAAAAGATTTGCTGAATTACTGTAAATGGTTCCATCATTTTTATCCTGAAATTCTGCCACAGAAGGAGCTAAAGGAGAAGAAGGAGAAGAAGGAGCATATGCAAGAAAATATCCTGTCACAACAGAATTGATATCATCAGGTTCTACTTTCTGGATGCATCCTGATGAAATCACAAGAAAACTGCAAGCAAGCAAGAATATATACTTATGATGCATTATTTTTTCTCCTGTATAATTTTTTTTCCATTTATTTATATACAATTTATTTTTCCAATATTTATTAATATTTTCAAATCTTCGATTTCAAAATGCCGATCGGATATTTTACAGCGATGACTCTTACAGGCTACAACTAATTGTATATTTACTTAATTCATGATGGATACATCTTCATTTCGCATTTAGATCATTCCTGATTTAATAAAAGAACACAACTCCTGCATTCATTTTTTTTTCTCTTGATGGAAAATTAAATACTTCTGAATTTGCGAAAGCATTTCCAGAAATAAAATATTTTATTTTTTTATAGCCAGTTCCTTTTATATTATTTTCTGAGTCATTGAAAAAATATGCATCAAATATATTTGCCAGAAAAGTAATTAAAAACAAATTGATCGACAATGCAGAGTCGCCTCCAGTTCTTTTCAAACTGTTAAATTCATTCCGCAATAAAAAATAGTTCACCACTGGAATTATTTTTACCCCTGAACTTAAGGCTGTTAACGCTGAGTAAAATGCAGCGTGTTCGTTGTAAGTTGATTGTTCTTCTAAAAATTCAATTCGTTTATTGTATGCATTCATCCCCAGAATTGTTGCTGCTCCAAAAAAGACCCCTCCTTTAATTTTATGATTTTTTTTATACTGTCCCAGCCCCGGGATAACAGCGGATTGAAGAACTGCAGAATATGAATCTTTCCTGCTGAAGTTATTTTTTAATTTATCTGATATCTTGTTTTCTTTCCAGGCAGGCAGGCCATCTGGGTTTTTCAACCCAGCATTCATTTTTTGAGTTTTATCCTTTTTTCTTATAATTTGATCGAGTGGGGTCCAGGTTGACCACAGGGACGGTTTTTTCAAACTATTCAAACTGCTGATTCTGATTTGATAATTGCCGGGCTTTAAAAAAATACGAATTTTAGTTTTATTTACTGCTCTATTTTTTATGATTTGATTTTTATCGTTTTTAATCTGAACCATATATCCATTGGCATCAGAAACAGGTTCCCATTCAATTTTTTTATAATTGGCATGATTCAAATAATGAATCGAACAGGAATGAAAGGCCAATGAAATGAAAAATAATATTATTAATCCTGGTTTCACTTTTTTAATTCCGTAAAAATACAGCATAGATTTTTATTCTGTAATAAATTGAGGAGGTTTTATTGTCTTTAATTGAATTATAAAATTTCCCTCGACGGTTTCTCCGGGACTTTCCTCTCCGTCAGATTTTTTTACTGCTGTAATCCGCCAATTGTACCGCCCCTGATTCAGAGACTGCAATGCTTTAAATTCAAAACTATTTTTCTTGGTTTTTTCAGCAAATATTTTTTTGTCTGTTTTTAATTCGTAAAGTTCCAGAATATAATAATCCGCATCTTTTGATTTAATCCATTGAAATTCGATTGATTGTTTTCCTGAAAGATCTATATTTCTGCCATCAGGAGGATAAACAATGACCGGATTTTCAATATTTTCAAGTAGTTGAAATTTTGAAATTCTGCTTGCAATGATATCATCGCCGCTTATATCAACTAATGAAACTTTCCAGAAATAAGTTCCTGCTTTAAGATTTCTAATTTTGAACCTGCTGGAGGTAATCTTCTTATTCAGATCAATTTTGTTAAATGATTTCTGTTTGGAAATAACCAGTTTATAATCCGCTTTAAACCCAATCGGTTTCCAACCCAAAAGGATGCCATTTGACATAGATTCCTGCCATGTATAAATTTTACCGCCAGCTGGATACAGCAGTGTGATTTCATCAGATTCAATGACTCTGAAACGAAGGATTTTAGAAAAATCAGTATAATTTCCCCTCGAATCTTTACCTCTTATTTTCCAGTAATAATAGCCCGGTTTCATATCAGCTTTATAAAGAATGTAATTTCTGTCAGTATTTTGCAGTGTATAATGCTTCTTAAAATCGGAAGATTCAGATATAATTAATTCTATCGCATTTAATTCCTTTTTTGACTCCCAGTTAAATGTCAGACCGTGTTCGCGAACTTCATATCTCTGAATGACGCTTTCAGGCAGCGGAAACAAAAGAACCGGAGGATGCTGCCGGGGAATTTTTGTAACGTTAAAAGTCTGCTCCCTGCTTGAAATCTTTGATTCTTCAGAAATTCCCGATGCGATCACTCTCCAATAATATTTTCCTTCATCCAAATTATACGAAATGCGCATTGCAGAAATTTCTTCATTGAGGATCAAAGGTTTCTTAAAATTCTTATCTTTTGAAACCTGAAGTATATAATTTGAAGCAATATCATTTCTGCTCCATGAAAAGTTAATAGAAGGAGATAGGTATGTATAAGAAAAATTACGATTCGACTCAGGAGTGTATAAAGTT
>JAOUOA010000404.1 GCA_029880625.1 Spirochaetia bacterium | reverse complement strand
CATCCAGCTTTTCGGCCTGATATACGTCGGCAAGGGTTCCCAGTTTTTTAAGCTTTGAGCTCACGTAGCAATTCCTCTACAAATGATTCATATTCTGTTGCCTGTTTACAGGAAGGCGCATAATCAAAAATTGATTTTTTTGCAAGATGGCTTTCTCCAATGGCAACTCCGGTGGTAATCACACTTTCGAAAACAGAAAAAAATTGAGACACGACGGGCAGGATCGTTTTTGTTAAAACCGTTTTGGGCTTCATTTGTGTAACAAGGGCTCCTGCAATTGAAAGATCGGGATTGATTCTTCTTTTGATGGAATCAATTGTGTTTTGCAGGCCTGACATGCCGTCGATAGAGAATTTCTCTGCCTGAGCAGGAATCACGACGTGTGTTGAAGCGACAAGGGCGTTGATCGTAAAAATAGAAAGACTTGGAGGACAGTCAATAACGACAAATTCAAATTCATTCAAATTTTGCAGGGAGTCCCTCAGGATATACGGAGCATCTACGTTTGTTCCGGAGGCCTCTATTTCCGCCAGAGTGATCCTCGATGGTGCAAGCTTCAGAGAGGGGTTGTATGTCTCAACCAGGATATCCTGAAGAGAAGCGCTTCCAGCAAATACATCATGCATTGTTTTTTCTGCCGCGTCGGGATCAATAAATATTCCTGTTGAGTTTGCCTGGGGGTCCATGTCGACAAGAAGCGTAGTTCTTCCGCGTCTGGCAAGGCCAAAGGCAAGATTGATTGCGGTTGTGGTTTTCCCTTCGCCGCCTTTTTGGTTTGTTATTGCAATGATATAGGCAGGTTTCATTATGGTCGTATATGCGACATAATATTAGAAGTAATTTTTTGTCAAGATCTAATGCCGCTTTATTTCAAAAAAGATTTGTTTTCTCCTCTGGCTTGATGTTTATGTGTCGGATGTCCGACATCTGGTCAATCCAAAATATTGTCGGATGTCCGACATGGTGGAATTATGGGTGATTCTGCAATTTCAATTCATTTGCCCTGGATGGACGAGATTATTGATCGTATGGTTTCTTGCCAAAACGATGAATTTAAATCATTAAATGCAGTTGTGAACGTCGGCGGATTTGTACTTTTTTCCAGAGAGGATCGCAGCTTTAAAGTTCATGCAAGGTCTTCAAGAGGTGTCCAGAATACAACATTCCTTGAGAAGCAGCCGGATGTCTGGATCTCGGTAATTGAAGAGGGATCTCTCTTTATCCCTGCTGGAGAAGTTGTCGGCGAGGACTGCCAGATCTGGATCGCTGTAGACAGGCTGCATTCCCCGGATTTTCTTGTTGTTGCAGAAATTCCTTCCGGTATTCATCTGGATCCATTTTTTGGAAACCTCCTGCGTTTTGCTTTAATCAGCGACCTTTCTCCAGAGTATTCTGGAAAGCCGTATCTGCCCGTATGGCTTCAGAAAACTCTGGCTGAAATTGAAAAGATGCCCTCTCCTCTTTTGATTCAATCTGAAAATGGAAGCGGATCAAGTGAATTTGTCCATGCTTTTATTGCCAGAAAATTTGGAGCACAAGGGAACGGATATGTTTTCTCACCAGGAAGACTTTCTGAAGCTGTTCAGCTAAGAGAGCTTTTTGGAGATCCTGCAAGTGTAAGGCTGGGCAGCAGGGCTTCCGTTGTACCTGTGCTTGAAAGAAACCCATCTTATGCAGTTGTCAGAGAAGCAGGCTTCCTTTCAATGGAAGTTCAGAAAAGAATCCTTTCTGCTATGGATAAAGAGCCAGGTATTTTCTGGATTTTTGAAACCAGTATGGATTTGAAGGCAATGTCTGAAGAAGGAAAATTTCTTTCTCTGTTAGAGAAAAAAATTACGAAAAATTCAATAGTTCTGCCTCCATTAAGGAAGTGCCGACAATTTCTGGTGGAGGAGGCCAGGAAACTTGCTGAAAGATTTAATATTATTTATGGAAGGAAAGTGAATCTCCATGAGAGTGTGGAAGATGCAATTTTATCTTTTGACTGGCCGGGCAATTGGGATCAATTTAAAACTGCTCTTGAATCCTCATACCTGATGTGCAGTGATGGTGAAATTACTGATGCTGATTTGAAAATTTTCAAGGAAGATGAAAAAGAAGATTGGGGTGACTTGAATTTGAGAAGAAGAACGGAAGAACTTGAAAGGTCCTTGATTCTAAAAGCGTATTCTCTACACGGAGGAAATCAGGTTCATATGTCCAGAGCTCTCGGGATTTCACGGGGCTCACTCCAGTATAAAATGCAGAAATATCACCTTAGCGAACCTTAAACAATTATGGATGAAGCTTTAATACTTTCGACAAAGGCAGGATTTACTATTTCAATTGAAACCGGGCAGGGGATGTGTACAGTTTCCAGGGGTGGTCAGGTTGAGACAGTAAAAGGGAGTCCTAGAAAGGATATAAATCAGGAAATTCCAACGATTCTTTTTATAGGCAGAAGATTTGAAATCCTTGTTCCTACTGGAGATTTTATTCTTCTTAATTTAAAAGAAGGAAAATTGGTACTTCCATACCGAATGTGGCCTGATAAAGAAACCCATTATATATTTCTATCTGCAGGAACGATGAGTGATCAGTTCCCGGCCTGGATTGATCATTATGAATCTGTAGGACAATATGAATCTGACCCGGAAAAGAAGCGATACAGGTATGTATTTTTTGATCCGGATACAAGTAATTACCAAAAAATGACATTTAAAATTAAACATCCGGAATTTAAAATCCTAATTGTAAGACCTGGTGCAGAGAAGGGGGAGGTTGAAGAAGATCCCGAAGAGCCGGTTCAGGATCCAGAAAGCCAGAGTACAGGGAACTTAAGCTCGCAAAATCCAATATTTCAGGCAAAATTCTTTTTGCGCAATAAAGAAACGGATCAATTAAAACAAATGCTTATGGAGTATGATTTTACATCGGAAGATGTCCATATAATCCGGGCTTTTGTTAAAAACATGCTGGATGAAATGCCTGAAGGCGACCCAAAGTTATCCGGGCAGCTGCATGTCCTTGATGAATTGATGCGACTGCATTCTTTAATTACTGATCCGGATAAAACTTTATTCGAAAATGAACTGGATAAAGGTCTGAATTCAGCTGTCGCGCTTGATTTAATTCCAATTGTTGAGCAGTTGAGAGGAAAGGCTGCAAGTAAAGAAGATGAAATCGTATTCTGGGAATGGGAGTACAGACTGGGAAAAATAGCAGGGAAAAAAACTGATTAATATTAATCAGTTTAGGTCAATTTTTTTAAAAAAATCATTGATTTTCTTTCATTATGCACATAAATTGTGCATAATGTTTTGGTCAGGAGTCTATTTAGCAGTGGTTACTGCAGCATCACCCATTCCGGTTGATGCTGCAATGGAAAAACCGCACCATGAAAATCCATCTGCTTTCATCAGTGAAGGTCGTGGAGTTGAAGAGAAAGTCTGCCATCATGCGGCTGGATCTATAAATTTTGAATTTGTCTCCCATTCCATTCATTCTTCAGGTTCAAAGCCTATGGGCAAAACAGAATTGCTCGATTTCTCAATTGAACAAAATAA
>JAOUOA010000403.1 GCA_029880625.1 Spirochaetia bacterium | reverse complement strand
TGATATTTTCCCCCTGTCTCATGATGAAACCGGAATTTTCCTTGGAGATGTATCCGGCCACGGCCTTCCGGCAGCTCTCATTACCATTATGATTAAATCGTATCTCGCTTCAAGGCAGGCGGAATCCAGAGATGATATTTCAAACTCACTTCTGTATTCGCCATGCGATCTTTTAACTGGTCTGAATGAATCGCTTTCCTCGCATCTTGATACAGAATTTGTAAGCGCGTTTTACGGAATTTTCAACAAAAAAACCCGAACACTCATTTATAAAAGCGCAGGCCATCCTCCCCCCTTTTATATTGTAAAAAACAGCAGCGGCGTCACCGAACTCAAGTTCATGAAAATGAAGCCTCAGCTCAGGCTTCTGGGGCCTATCTTCAATATGCTGAATGACCCCAAACCGGAAAATTCTGAAATCACGTTCCCGCCGGAAACGAGAGTTGTTTTTTACAGCGACGGGCTGTTTGATGCCGTCGACTATGACTATGTAAAGAGCGAAGATGGGATCCCTTCGTTTTCAACCACGTTTATATCTGAATGGTTTGACGATCTTTATTCAATCACTGCCGATGAATGGGCCGGAAAATTGTCTGAACTTCTGTATTTAAATCGGGACAGGTGGGTTGTGGACGATGATATTTCCGCTGTATTTCTTGATATTGAATAAAAAGAAACTTAGAATCCCGGCTGAAGCAAAACTGCTGTAAATCGATTCAGTTTTTCAGAAATTCTTTTCCTGATGAAATCGAAATTTTTATCCGCAATCTTTTTTCGAAGATCAGGGAAAGATGCCGGAAGTAATATAATTTTCCGCCAGTTTTTCAAGAGCGATCAGATACCCTGCCGTTCGAAGATCGGGCAGATTCTTTTCTGCCTTTTTTCGCCGCAGAAGATTATAGGAAAACACCATCGTTTCTTCCAGGGCGGAATTCACATAATCCAGCTCCGTGGGACCGCTTGAGAGAAAGCTTCTGTCGGATGGGGCAATATGCGCATCGGTAAGCCTTTCAAGAATTTCAGCTATTTTTTCATTAGAATTAATTTCATACCTTCTGTTCATCCTTTCAAAACTTACATGATTCAAATTTTTCAGCCATTCAAAATAGGAAACGGTTACTCCTCCGGAATTTAAATAAATATCGGGAAGAATCAAGCGTCCTTTAGAAATAAGGACTGCTTCGGCTGCAGGAGAAACCGGGCCGTTTGCCGCCTCGGCAATTATGGAAGCCCTGATGCGTTCAGAATTTGTTTCATTGATTGCATTCTCCATTGCCGCTGGAATCAGAATATCGCAGGGCTGGTAAAGGATTTCCTGAGGGTTATCAAAACTTTCCGCATCGGGGAATCCGGAAAAACATTTGTTTTTCGCCCTGTAAAGCATGGCTTTTTCCAGATCAATTCCATCAGGATTGTAAATGCCGTCGCGGCTTGCGCCCAGTCCGACAATAACTGCGCCTGCATCGGCAAGAAACCGCGCTGCATGATAGCCGACATTCCCCGTCCCCTGAATCACAACTTTTTTCCCTTTGATTCCTGCAGTAAGACCTGCTGGAGACAGGTCTTCTTCATGCTTCAGACATTCGCGGATTCCGATAAAAACACCGTACCCTGTCGCTTCTTTTCTTCCGGGGATCCCGTGAAGAGAGAGCGGTTTTCCCGTCACACAGGCAAAGGCGGCGGGGCTGTCCTTTTCTACCGCTTTGTAGGTATCGGCGATGAAAGCCATCTCCTTTTCGCCTGTTCCCATATCCGGGGCGGGAACATCAATAAAAGGACCGATAAAATTTTTTCGCATCAGTTCAAAAGCATAACGCCTGGTCAGGCGCTCAATCTCTGACGGAGAATATTCGGAAGGATTGATTTTAACGCCGCCCTTTCCTCCGCCAAATGGAAGACCTGCAATGGCGCATTTAAATGTCATAAGAGCGGCGAGAGCCATGATCTCATCCTGATCCACATGGCTGCTGTAGCGGATGCCTCCTTTTACAGGCAGCCTGTGGTAGCTGTGCTCCGCTCTGTAAGCCTCAATGACTTCAACAGAACCGTCATCACGGCGCACAGGATATCGAATTCTGTAAACCGAATTGCAGTATTTAATTTGATCCAGAAGGCCGGAGTCCAGATCTGTATATGAGGCAGCCCTGTCAAAATACCCGAGAACAGATTCGTAAAAAGCCGGCGACATTTTATTTATACCGTCTTGCTAAATTTCTGGCCTTTGCTTTCCAGTTCGGGAAGGTACCTGTCAAACAGTATGCAGATATTTCGTATGACGAAACGTCCCTGAAAATGCACTTCAATTCTGCCGTCTGAAAATGTCAGAAGTCCGTCGTTTTCAAATTCTTTCAGACCCTCGCATTCCTGCCTGAAATAATCCTGAAAGACTATGCCGAATTCCTGCTCAACCCGACGCGTATCCAGACGAAAATGGCTGATCAAATCCATGATCACACGATGACGCAGCGTATCATCTTCACTTCGCATATAGCCGCGGTCCACGGGGAAGACTCCTTCTTCAAGAGCCGCCGCATACTGCTCAAGTTTTTTAAAATTCTGGGCATATCCGTTTGAAAGCTCTCCAATTGACGTTACACCGATCCCAAGAAGATCACAGCCGCCTCTGGTGGTGTAGCCCTGAAAGTTCCTGTGCAGAGTTCCGTCCGACTGGGCAAGAACGAGTTCATCATCCGGAAGGGCAAAATGATCCATTCCCACATATACATACCCGGCTGCAATAAACCGCTTAACCGACATGGCGAATATTTCAAGCCTTGAATCCGTATCTGGAAGGGCCGATTCGTCAATCTTCACCTGATGCTTTTTCAGATGAGGCAGATAGGCAAAGTTAAAAAGAGAAATTCTGTCCGGACGAAGAGAAATAACTGCATCCACGGTTTTTTCAAAACTCAGCGGAGTCTGGAAGGGCAGACCGTAGATCAAATCCATATTGATCCCCTGGAATCCTTCGCTTCTGAGGCTTTCGTATACGGGAATGACCTGTTCTTCCATGGGCTGGATGCGGTTCACCGCTTTTTGAACTTTTTCGTCAACGTCCTGGACGCCCAGAGAAGCTCTGTTGAAACCGTGCTTTCTGAGAACGGCGATATGATCGGGCGTAACTTCGCGGGGATCCAGTTCAATAGAAATTTCAGCGCTGTCTGTAAAAGAAAAACGTTTTTTAATCTCTTCGTAAAAGATGTCCATCCTGTCGGGACTCATAAATGTGGGAGTGCCCCCTCCCCAGTGGAGCTGATCCGCCTTGCGCGAAGGGTCAAGATGCTTCACTAGCAAATCCATTTCTTTTTTTACAAGATCCAGGTAAGGATCGACCCGGGAGCGGTTTCTTGTATAAATCACATTGCAGGCGCAGAAAGAACAGACGCTTTCACAAAAAGGAATGTGAAAATACAGCGATAACGGCACATTGCTTCTGTCTTCTCTGCTGAGAAGAGCCCTGTAGTCGTCTGAAGAAAATTCAGAATCAAACACAGGGGCTGTGGGATAACTGGTATAACGGGGCCCGGGCCGGCTGTATTTTTTCAACCAGTGCAGATCTAC
>JAOUOA010000402.1 GCA_029880625.1 Spirochaetia bacterium | reverse complement strand
ATTGCAGATATGATGCCGCTTCGCGGAGAAAACAGAATGCTGGCCCGGATTGGAATGGGATTTGAAGGAATCGGAAAAAGTTTGTTTCCCGTTTACCGTTCTGGATACCGCTCTCTTTTAAAAACACTGGGGATAAAAGAACAGAGAATTTCAAGCAGGGATGTTGGATGGGGAATTGCTCCCGCTGTAAATGCGGCTGGAAGAATGGGAGAAACAAAGATGGCATTGGATCTTCTTCTGGAAAGCGGAGAAGAAAAGAGCCTTCAGCTTGCTAAAAACCTGAGCAAACTCAACGGAGAAAGAAAAAAACGAACGGCGAGAAATGAAGATATTATTGAATCATTGTTAAATGAAAATCCTGAAAAGCTAAATCATCCCTTCCTTTTCTGCTATCACCCTGACCTGGAACCCGGTGTATCCGGCATTGTTGCAACACGCCTTACGGAAAAATTTCATAAACCGGTGATTTATGTAAATCCTGACGGGCCACATGCACGGGGCTCTGCCAGAACATTCGCAAATATCAATGTTCTAGATTTTATCAGCAGGGCAGCAGAACATTTTATTCAGTTTGGAGGGCATCCGGAAGCCTGCGGTTTTTCTCTGGAGTATGATAAAATAGAAGATCTTGAGAAATCACTTCAGTTAAACTGCAACGATATTCCCCGAATCCAAAAAAATCACAATCCTTCGGATTTTCATATTGAACTTTCACCAGGAAGTCTTACATGGAAAGCTCATGAAGAACTTGAGTTGCTGGAACCTTTCGGTACGGGAAATCCAGAACCCCGGATAAAAATTTCTTCTGTATTCATTACTGATTTTTCTCTGATGGCAGACGTGCACGCTAAATTCAGCATCCGTGAAGCTCCATCATATCTTGAATGCATTTACTGGAAAAAAGGAGAGGAGCTAAAGGAATTGTATGAGAAAAAAGCAAGCGTTAATTTGATTGGATGTCTTGAAAAAAGTTTTTTCAGGGGAAGAAAGTCTCTTCGATTTCGCCTGGAAGAAATTGTTCTGTAGAAAATATAAAACAAAAATTAAAGATCAACTGGAAATACTTGCGTCATAATTGATTCTTAAACCAGACTTTCTAGCATCGTTTTTAATTTTCAGAAATAACGTATTTTTTTGTTTCCAAAGAAAATTGTATTTCTGTCCCATTTTGAGAAATGGAATTCAGTTAATCTTCTTTCAGGCTTTCTTCATACCAGTCTTCTACAAACTCAACCAGGCGGTAATCAGGGTAAGTTTCAAGAAATTCTCGGGCTTTGATCCTGATCGCTTTTTTTTCTCCTAGCTGTTTTAAGGAAAAAATTTCCATATACATTACTTCGGAAAGAACTGGGTCTGAAGAAAATGCTTTACGTGCTTTTTCCGCATCTTTTAGATTTTCTCTCAGCAGAGCCTCTTTTTTTTTGTTATTATTAAAATATTCTTCGTATTTTCCACCGGCATCAATTCGAGTCATCATTAAATGCCAGACACAACGCGCGGGAACATCGCAGTGCATAAGCGCTTTTCCGTCTGGAGAATCCAGAAATGTTCTGCTTTGCTTTTGAGATAGAGCTGAGTTCTTCTTTAGCCATTGCGCATAGTTCATCCAGGGTTCTGTATTAAGTTTTTTTTGATAAGCTCGAATCATCTGATAGAGCTTTTTTATTTCTCTCTGCTGGCGCTGTTTTCGAAAATCTTTTAAGAATTGATAGGACTTTTCAGCAGCTTCAACCGGTTTCGCATAATCTGGGTCTGTATCTGAGGCTCTGTTAAACTCAACCAGAGCCTGATCAGCGTTGCCTGAATCAAGAAGATCAAGACCCTGATAATAATATTCAGCTGCTTTCAGAGAATCGGTTTCTTTTTTTTCAAGTCCGGGTGGTCTTTTTTTACCTAATTTGTCTATGATGCTACCTGCCAAAATTTTTTCCAGATCAAGAAAAGAAACCATGTTTCCTTCAGTTTTAACGGAATGAAGAACTTTGCCGCTCATTGTATCGGTAATTCTGCTGTCAATTCTGATTTTATTACCTGAAACTGCATAAGAACCGATGATAAGATAATCTGCCGAAAGAAGTCTTCCTATTTCAATTTCTTTTCCTTCTGTAAGTCCGCTTTGTGAAAGAGACTGCTCCTTTAATATTTTATTGAGATCTTCTCGTTCTACAAGATTTAAATCCTCTACCTGCGAAAGATCGCCAATCAGCATATCTGTGATTCCTTTGCTGATCCATTCCAGTTCGCTGCGGCCTGTGTGATTCTTAAAATAGAGAATCGATATATTTTCGGAAATCAAAGAAGAGGGAGTGATACTTAATATTATAAGAAGATAAAGACTTATCTCCTTAAGGTATCCATTGAAATGGGATATTGTATTTTTCTTGAAATTAGAATTCATAGAAGTCTGCCCTGATAATTTAGTGCCATTTATTGTTAAGTTATCTGATTTTAGCAATGTTTTAAAAATACTCCAATTGTTGCATTAAAATTTAATTCGTATATTATAGAAAACAATATCATAGAAAACAAAACGGGTTATTATTTTTTCAACTGCAAGAAATCATCTAAATTAATAAAATCGGTTGATTCCTATAATTCTTATCATCTGTCAAATTGATAATATTGAATTATAAATGTGTATTTAATACGATTGAATGGTATTAGAAAACCTGGCAGAAATTTTAATCTAAAATAGATTAATTCTCTTCAAAAAATGTTACAATTCCTGTTTCAAGGGAATATTCAGCTCCAATGACGAGCAAACCGTCATTCAAAATTAAATTTTCAAGAGTGCTGGATCCGTTTTTAAGCTGATTTACCGAAGCTCGTATATTGGCTTTTACGGATTTGCTGAGAAGATCTTCTTCATTGTTTCGGAGTTCTGTTTCAAGAAGCCCTTCAATGGAAGGTCTGATTCTGTCTACGATAGATGATATATTTTTCGATCGGCTGCCTGAGGGACGTTTGAGATCATCAATCGTTGCTTTGATGGCGCCGCAGCTTGAATGCCCAAGGACTACAACAAGTCTTGTTCCAAACATTTCTGCGGCAAATTCAACACTGCCGATCTGAGAGGGGGCTACGATATTTCCAGCAACACGAATTACAAATAAATCTCCCAGTCCCTGTCCAAAAATTATTTCTGCAGGAACCCTGGAGTCGGAACATCCTAGAATAATGGCATAAGGTTCCTGTCCTGATAAAAGCTCACTTCGTCTGGTTGCATCATCGGCAAGGTTTTCATGTATATTATCTGCAAAACGACGGTTACCTTCTTTTAACCGATTAAGAGAATCTTTTGCTGTTAACATTTATGAAATTCCTTTTTAAATTAATAGATTAATTTAAAACTCAGTAAATCGGAGTTTGTTAAAAATTTAATGTATTATTTTAATTGAGTAGAGGTCAACAATATTTTATGGTAAATGTTCTTCTCGGTAAAGTTGGTGACGTGTCCCCGTTTTTAATACCAACCTGAATGGTGAAAATTCTCTATCTCAAGCTGTTTTTTCTAAATACTCCAGAGGCGATAACCCGTTCAATGAGCTATGCGGTCTTTCCGTATT
>JAOUOA010000510.1 GCA_029880625.1 Spirochaetia bacterium | reverse complement strand
AATTCCGGGTTCAGTAAACTGGGACTGGCGTCTCCTTTACGGTGAAAATGGACATATTAAAAGCCGACAGGAGCTTGTTTCTCAAATCAGAAAAATTGGAATTATCCAGGAGCGTCCCACCTTGCTGTATGATTTTAATGGAGCCAGATCCTGTTCTACGGCCCTTGTTCTTTCACGCTGCGGCTATAAACAGATTAGCGTCTATCTGGGCAGCTGGATGGAATGGCGAAAAAGCAGCCTCCCCAAACAAAATGTACAGAACTGGTCCGGACATTAATTTTGCAAAAAAACGATCAAAAAGAAAAAAAAAATAAAAAACGTCAGATCCTCGTTACGTCTGCTCTGCCCTATGCAAACGGCCCCATTCATTTAGGACATCTGGTTGAATACATACAGGCCGATATCTGGGTTCGTTATCATAAATTTATAGAAAACGAAATCTACTATTTCTGCGCAGATGATACTCACGGTACTCCGATTATGATCGCTGCTCGAAATCAGGGGATTACTCCCGATGAGATGGTTCAAAAAACACATGTAGAGCATTATCGGGATCTTTCAGGATTCGACGTTGATTTTGATAATTATTACACAACGAATTCTCAAGAAAATAAAGAACTTTCAGAACTGATTTACGGAGAACTTGTAAAAAAGGGACATATTGCGCGTCGTCCTGTTCGCCAGCTTTACTGCGAAAAGGACCAGCTCTTTCTTCCAGACCGCTTTGTAAAGGGAATCTGTCCTGAATGCGGAGCGGAGGATCAATACGGAGATTCATGTGAAGTTTGCAGCGCTACTTACAACCCCTCGGAACTAAAGAATCCTTCCTGCTCAATCTGCGGGTCCTCGCCTATTTTCAGAGAAAGCGATCATCTGTTTTTTAAACTTTCTGATTTCCATTCCTTTCTTTCGAAATGGCTGTCCGATCCGGGAAGAGTCAATCCCGGAGTCAGAAAAAAGATGGAAGAATGGCTGAACAGTGATCTTCGTGACTGGGATATAAGCAGAGACGGACCTTATTTCGGATTCGAAATTCCAGGAGAAAAAAATAAGTATTTTTATGTCTGGCTGGATGCGCCGATCGGATATATTGCTTCAGCAATGAACTATTTCAATAAAACAGGGAATAAAAAACTGTTTGATCAATTCTGGAAAACAGAGGATTCTGAAGTTCACCATTTTATTGGAAAAGACATCATTTATTTCCATACGTTGTTCTGGCCTGCACAGCTGAGTGGAGGAGGGTTCCGTACGCCGACATCGGTCAGAGTCCACGGTTTTCTGACACTGAACGGAGAAAAAATGTCCAAAAGCCGCGGAACACTGATCAGAGCAGAAACCTATCTGAACCACCTGGATCCGTCCTGTCTTCGTTTTTTTTATGCATCTTCTCTTTCGGGCAGTCTGGACGATATTGATCTTTCCGTTACGGAATTTATGACGCGCTACAATTCCCATATTGTAGGAAATATTGTAAATATCTTTTCAAGACTCTGTTCGGGGATTTCTGCCAAATTGGATAGAACTCTTTCAGAGTCTCTGAGCGAAGAAGGAAAAGCTCTCAGAAAAACTCTTCTGGATTCAGTTGAATCTGTTTTAATTGCATACGAAGATTTGAATTATGCTAAAGCAGTCCGTGAGATTACTTCGCTTGGAGACTCAATCAACAAATTCCTGACGGATCGTGAACCCTGGAATGCCGTAAAGCATGATCCTGAAGCGGCGCGCCAGATCCTGACAGACTGTCTTGCTTCGGGAAGAATTCTTGCCGGACTTCTGAAGCCGATTCTTCCTGTGATTGCATCCGGCGTAGAAGAGCTGTTGAATCTGCCTGAACCGCTTTTACGAAAGAATCTGGAATGGATATTTCCGCCTTCGCATAAAATTCGGGAATACAGGCATCTCGCTGCAAGAGTTGAAGAAAAAGCAGTTTCAGCCATGCTGGATGAAGAAAAAGAACGGATCAAATCGGCGGCGAAAAAGGATGAAGAAAAAGATGAAAATAAAAATAAAAAGCATGGGAAAAAAATGAGCGAAACATCAGTAGATGGAATCATTACTATTGAAGATCTTGTGCGTGTGGATCTTTGTATCGGAAAAATTCTTGAAGCAGGGTATATCGACGGAGCAGATAAGCTTCTTCGTATTGTGCTGGATGCAGGCGAGGGTAAGCCAAGGCAGATATTTGCAGGTATTAGGATTGCTTACAAGCCGGAAGATCTTGTCGGAATGCTTGTTGTTTCTGTTGTCAATCTGGCTCCGCGAAAAATGAAGTTCGGCATATCAGAAGGCATGCTTCTTGCCGCTGGCGAGGGTGAAAATCTTACCCTGATCACTCCTCACCGGAATGCAAAGCCCGGTGATCGGCTTAAATAATCAAATATGGAATCGAGGTGAATAATGGATCTTTTACTGCAGTTTGTTGATATTGTGCTTCATTTAAACAGGCATCTGGGGGATCTGACCGCCCAGTACGGCCTTTGGGTTTATTTAATTTTGTTCGTTGTGATTTTTCTCGAAACGGGAATTGTTGTTACGCCGTTTCTTCCTGGTGATTCGCTTCTTTTTGCCGCGGGTGCCATTGCTGCGACCGGAGGTGTGGATGTTCTGATCCTCTACGGACTCCTGACTGTCGCTGCGATTATTGGGGATACGGTAAACTATTCATTTGGAAAAATGGCCGGTCCCGGAATGCTGACTCACGGCCATAAACTGATAAAAAAAGAACATCTTGATAAAACCCATGCTTTTTATGAAAGACATGGCGGGAAAACAATTATTTATGCGCGATTTATTCCAATTATACGAACTTTTGCGCCATTCGTTGCAGGAATTGGAACGATGGATTATTCTCGATTTATCCGCTTTAATGTTATAGGG
>JAOUOA010000027.1 GCA_029880625.1 Spirochaetia bacterium | reverse complement strand
GCTGAAAAGATGCTTTGTTATGGAGAAACATCATGGGAAGCCTGGTTGTGTGAAAATCTATCAGGACCCGGCGAAAAAGTTACAGAATTTTCAAAAATTGAAAATCTTGCCAGGCTCGCTGAATACAGCCCCCTGAATGTTCTTATCATCAGACGGACCGACCCTTCATGGAAGCCGATCCCTATGTTCAATCATTTTAGTGAAGATCAGTATGCAAAAAGAATGCCGTCAAAGGGTTTGATTACCAAAAAAGAAGTTCGCATGTTTTCAATTGCGCAGCTTGCACTCAGGAATGACAGTGTCATCTGGGATATTGGAGCAGCATCCGGATCTGTAGCCATTGAATGTGCCATGGCTGCCGATCGCGGGCATGCCTATGCCGTCGAAATGAATCATGAAAGTATTGCGCATTGCCGGGAAAATCTTCTGAATTTTGCAGTTGATAACGTAACTGTCATTGAAGGAAAAGCGCCTGAAATCCTCTCCGAAATACCGGAAGATCCCGATGCGGTTTTTGTTGGAGGAAGCAGTGGAAGTCTTTCTGAAATCATTAATACAGTTTTTGTACGGCTGAAAGTCTCTGGAAGAATGGTTGTCAATGCCGTGACGATTGAAAACATTCATGAAGCGCATGAAACATTCAAAAAAATGAGCCTTGTTCCGGAAATTACCATGCTGAATCTTTCCCGGTGTATTCCCCTTGCGCGTTTTATGAGATATGAAGCGCTGAATCCGATTCACATATTCTGCATAACAAAAAAAGAGGAGAAAATTAAATGAAGAATGGAAAAATTTACGGAGTAGGAGTCGGTCCTGGCGATCCTGAATTGATGACGCTTCGTGCCGTAGATGTTTTAAACCAGGTTGATGTGATTGTGATTCCGCAGAGTTCAAAATACATTAAATCGGTTGCCTGGAGAATTGCTGAATCTCATGTTGGAGATCATCCGGAACAGGAAAAACTGTTTTTGACATTTCCTATGTCGAAAGATCCTGAAAAAACCGGCCCGGCCTGGGAGACTGCTTTTAGAGAAATCGGCGAACGAGTTCAAAATGGGAAAAGTCTGGCTTTTATTTCTGAAGGCGATCCTCTTTTTTACAGTACGTTCATTTATCTCTTAAATCAAGCTGAAAAAAAATGGCCAGGATGCGAAGTTGAAATTATTCCTGCTGTTTCCAGCCTGACCGCAGTTCCTGCTGTTATCCGCACTCCCATCGCCGACGGCCTGGAACGCATCGCTGTGCTGCCTGCCAGCTACGGACTGGAGGACCTTCGCACTATTCTGGATCTATTTGATACGGTGTTCCTGATGAAGGTCACTCCTGTAATGGCAGAAATTATTGATATTTTGACAGAAAAGGGCCTGCTAAACCGTTCTGTTTACGTAAGCAGGGCGACGATGGACGGACAGAGTATCGTAACGGATCTGAACTTAATCAAAAACGATAAATGCGATTATTTCAGTATGATTATGGTTTCCAAAAAAGAAAGGAGCGGAAAGATTGTTCCGGATCATCATAAACTGATTTTTGCCGGTGAAAAATAATATGGGCAATGATCTTTCTGACATAAAAATTCGAAAAGAATATGCCATTTATGCAATTACCCGGCACGGAATTAAAATTGCTGAAACGCTTCAAAATTTTCTTCCTGGGTGCGATTTGTATGTATCGTCACGTTTTATAGATGAAGCTCCGGATCATGCCATTGAAATGGGACTGCCCATGGGGCCGACTCTCAAACGCACTTTTTTTGAATACAGCTGTCATATCCATATTATCAGCATTGGCGCTGTTGTCCGCATGATCAAGGATCTTCTGAAAGACAAAAAAACCGATCCTGCCGTTTTATGTGTGGATGATATGGCGAGGTTTTCCATTTGCGTTCTTTCCGGACATGCTGGAAGAGGAAATGCATATGCTGAAAAAATTGCATTCGTCCTTGGCGCAATTCCTGTCGTAACCACAGCATCGGATGTTGCGGGAACTCTGACCGTTGATATTCTGGGAAGGGATCTGGGCTGGAAACTTGACGATGAAGATAAAAACGTAACCAGAGGATGTGCAGCCGTTGTGAATTCTTTAAAAACTGCATTTATACATGAAGCAGGAGAACCAGATTTCTGGCCTCTGGATAAAGGATTGCCGGAATGCGTCGATTATTTTACAAAAATTGAAGATGTAAATCCGGAGAAATACGAAATTCTTTTAATCGCAACAGACAGAATCATTACTGATGATTATCCGGCTCATGATGTATGTTCTGTTGTTTACAGACCGAAAAGTCTGATTCTTGGAATTGGATGCGATAAAGATACTCCCTTTGAAATCATTGAAAATGGTCTTCATCATCATTTTAAAAAAAATAAATTGTCTATTAAATCAATTCGTGCTGCAGCAAGCATTGATTTAAAAAAAGAAGAAAAGGGAATTCAAATGCTCTGTGAAAAATACGGATGGGAATTTTATACCTATCCGGCGGAAGTTCTGGATGCTGTTCAGGGCATTGAAAATCCTTCTGAAACAGTAAAAAAATATACAGGTTCCCGAACTGTCGCGGAAGGAGCCTGTCTGCATCATGCAAGAGCAGAAAAGCTGCTGATCACAAAACAGTCCTATAAAGAGGATCATGATGTTCATAATATGACTCTTGCAGTAGCAAGAATTCCTTTTGGATCCAGAATGAACGAAAAAAACAAAAAGCGAGTCGGAAAATTAAAAGGTAAATCACATGCAGGAAATTAAATCTTCAGATAATCAAAACGGCGGCATATTGAATATTGCAGGAATCGGTCCCGGAAATGATCGGCATATCACTCCTGCAGCGCTGGATGCAATCCGCGAAGCGGATCTGGTCATCGGTTATGCAACCTATATCAAACTGGTAAAGCATCTTCTTGACGGAAAACAGGTCGTCCGAACGGGAATGACGGAAGAAATTGAAAGAGCGCGAAGTGCTGTCAGTGCAGCAAAAGAAGGCAGGATTGTTACATTGGTTTCCTCCGGAGATGCAGGCGTTTACGGAATGGCAGGTCTGGTCTTTCAGGTGCTACAGGATATGGGATGGGACAGAACACAGAATCCTGAACTTAGAATTTTTCCAGGCATCACAGCTCTTAATGCCTGTGCATCTCTTGTGGGAGCGCCTCTGGGACATGATTTCTGCGCAATCTCGCTTTCCGATCTTCTGACTCCATGGCCTGCTATCGTAAGAAAGATCGAGGCAGCCGCAATGGCCGATTTTGTAATTTCGCTTTATAATCCTGCAAGCGGCAGAAGGCAGAAGCAGATTGTGGAAGCGCAGGAAATCATTAAAAAATACCGTGGCGGGAATACGCCGGTTGCGCTGGTAAAGAGCGCCTACCGTTCCCGTGAAAACATTATCATCAGCGATCTGGATCATTTTCTGGACTATGAAATCGGAATGCTTACGACAGTTCTGATCGGTTCTTCTCAGACCTTTCTTTTTGACGGTTATATGGTTACGCCGAGAGGATATCAGAATAAATATACAATGGAAGGCGAAGTTCTTGAAGGACAGACACCTGCAAGAAGTCTGGTGCTGGATAATAATGGAATCCCAAACGGCGGCGCATAAGGAGGAATCATGGCTGAAGTATCAAGAATGTCCGGAGCACTGCTTGTTCAAAGCAGCGGGGATTATTATCTTGTTGGAGATTTAAAAGAGCCCTGTGATTTTGAACAAAACGGATTTCAAGATCCAGGAGAACGAGACATCATGGAAGTTCCATATGTTCGTTTGAATGTATCCGGTTCTCCTGTCCTTACCGAGCCTGTTTTGAAACTGAAAATAGAAGGTGAAGATTTGTGCAGAAAACTTTCGGAAAGACTTTTAATTAAGCGAAATGGTTCTGTCAGCGGAAGACTCTGGAATTTAATTCTGGGTTCAAAAGAAAATTCCGGATGTTCGGAAATTCAGGCGGACTGGCTTGTCGATATGCCAGATGAAGTCTGGGAAGCTGTACGGGACAGCGTTTTGCGGTGCGTATGAGGAGCAGAATATGAAAGTTTATGTAATTGGAGCGGGACCGGGCGATCCGGAATTAATTACAGTGAAGGGGCAGAGGCTGATTTCTGAATGCCAGGTAATTATATATACAGGCTCTCTTGTTCCTGAAGAACTTCTTCAGCATGCAAAACCGAATGCTGAAATTCTTGATTCAGCGTCCATGACCCTTGATCAGATTGTTGAAGAGGTAAAACGTTGTAAAGAGGCAGATCTGGATGTTGCGAGAGTTCATACGGGCGATCCTTCGCTGTTCAGTTCCGTTGCAGAGCAGCTCCGAAGATTCAGGGATATCGGAATCAGCTATGAAATCATCCCGGGTGTATCCAGCTTTTCCGCAGCTTCTGCAGCGCTCGAAAAAGAGCTCACTCTTCCGGAACTTTCGCAGACAGTAATTATCTCCCGCGTGGAAGGGCGCACTCCCATGCCGGAAAAGGAACGTCTGTCTGAACTTGCCGTGCATGGTTCCACAATGGTGTTTTTTTTGAGCGCAGGTCTTGTTAAAAAAATTACAAGAGAACTGATTCCGCATTATGGCGAAGATTGCCCTGCTGCGATTGTTTTCAAAGCATCCCATCCGGATCAAATGATCATTCGGGGACATCTGGGAGATATTGAGGAAAAGTGGCGTCAGTCCGGGATTAAATCCCAGTGTATTATTATTGTGGGGCAGGTACTTGAGTCGGAAGACTTTGCAGATTCAAGACTCTATGCAGCTGATTTTAAGCATGGATTCCGCAGGTGATTCTTATTATCGTCTTATGAAAACTTTAAGTATCGATCCGGAAAAAATTCCTGCAGCAGTGATCAAAAGAAGAAGGATTAAAGATTTTATCATGGAAAGAGCAGGCGGAGCAATTCCCTCAACAGAAGTATTGAGGGTGGTGTAAAGGATGTCAGGCTGACCTTTCTTTTTTGCGCTGATTTCAATTTTGTATGGCCCAGCATCGTAAAACTGATGTCCCCAGATCAATTTGCCGTCATCGCAGGTTAGTTCCGTTTTTAGAACGGTAATCTTTTTTTCAGTATGAAGAATTTTAAGTTTGTATGAGGCGGAAACAGGAATTTGATTTTCTGTAAATTCAGAATAAATATACGCAATTTTTCCGACTTCCGGAGTCTTCTTCTCGTTTGTGAAGTTGAAATTCGTATAGGTTCGGATGGATTCTAAAGAATCAGAAAGCGAAGATGATGGAATCATTTTTACTTTCAGCGCCAAATGGCCGTGTGAAATATTTTGAAAATCGGAAATGCCGACGGTTTCCGGCAATTTGCTTTCATGAGAAAATGTATTCATGGGAGAAAAAAATACAGCTGATACAAGAAATGCTGAACTGAAGGAATATTTTTTCAGGATCTGAATAATCATTTTTTTGTCCTGACTCTGCCTGTGAAGATCCAGCCTGCAATGGATCCTGCGGCCAGAAGAAAAGCAGAAAAGATTGTGAAATGGAACTTGTCGCTTGGATTTTCGTTTATCTGAAAAACCAGCGTCTTTGCCATGTTCCGGCAGTTCACGCAGTTTGGATTAAAATTAAGTTTCATTCGGTATATGCCGCGAATGGGAAAAATGTATTCGAATTCGAATTTTCTTTCAGACGATGTGAGCGAAGATGAGATCAGTTCGGTGTTTTCAACAATCGGATATTCCGTAGTGAAAAATGGACCTGGATCCGGCGAATGAAGAGTAATGCTGAGAGCAGATCTCGGAACAGATAGATTTTCAGGAACTGTTATGATGATTTTTGCTGATGTTTCTTCCGGAATAATATTTTTGATTTCAGGGATGAATTGAATGTGGATCGAATCTTCTGAAGTTTCTGATGAGAGACCCGTGAGAGAAGAAAAAAGAATGATAAGAATGGAAGGGAATGGATTCATGAATTTGAATCTGAACATGTATCCTTAAAAATCAGGTCCGTGAGACGGGCAACGAAAAAAAGAGGTCGTTGATGAAAAATAAAATAACAAAATATTTAAAACGAAATGCATGCAGTGTTCAGTTTTCTGATGAGGAAAAAAGAGGAGTGTACCGTTCTATTTATGAAAGGCGTGATATCAGAAGTTATCTGCCAGATGAGATCCCCGATGAGATTTTATTTAAAATTCTTGATGCAGCTCACAATGCCCCTTCTGTCGGTTTTATGCAGCCATGGAATTTTATTTTGATTCATGAGCGAAAGATTCGCGAGACAGTTTACGAGAATTTTCGTTCTGTAAATCAAAAGGCATCGGAACAGTATTCTGGCGATCAGAATTTGAAATACAGATCTCTTAAGCTTCAGGGAATCCTTGACGCACCGTTGAATATTCTTGTTACATGCGATACTCGCCGCGGAGGAGAGCATGTCCTCGGAAGATATACCATAAAAGATACGGATCTTTACAGTACCTGTCTTGCTGTTGAAAATCTCTGGCTGTCAGCACGCGCAGAAGGAATCGGGATCGGCTGGATGAGCCTGTACGAGCCTGAAGCACTGTCAGTGATATTCAATCTTCCTGAAGGCGTGATTCCTGTAGCCTATCTGACGGCAGGTTATGCTGCGGAGTTTCCAGAAGAACCGATGCTTTCTACCGTAGGCTGGAGAAAACGTATGGATTTGAAAGATGTAATTTATGATCATTTATGGGGAAAGTCTTTAAATGCTGATGCTTCAAATACAAATGCTCTGAATCATGCGAAAGGTAATCGAGATGCCAATTTATTATCCTCCAGTGAAGAGACAGAAAGCAGAAAGGTCTATCATGTGAGTCATCAACAGGAAAATGAAATAGAAGAAATCCTCTCTGAAAATATTCAAACTGAAAATACCGGTCAATTCCATGATCAGTCTGAAAAGACTGAAGCCTTTCAGAAACGTGATCTTCCTGAGACCATTCCATTATCTGATGTTTCCGGTTTTAAATCGTCTGCTGAAAGATTAAATCAATTGATTAAACCTGAAGGGAGTCTTGGATTTCTAGAAACATGCATAATAAAACTTGCAGAAATACAAAAGACTTCGGTTCCGAAACTCAATAAAAAATCGCTTCTTCTTTTTGCAGGAGATCATGGGATCACAGAAGAGGGAGTAAGCGCATACGACAAAGAAATTACTGCAAGAATGGTCTATCAGTTTCTATCAGGAGGCGGGACGGTCAATTCAATTGCAAGGCAGAATCAAATTGATTTGTATATTGCCGATATGGGAGTCGATCATGATTTTCAGGATGCGGAGGGTTTAATTCATGAAAAAATTGCGAGGGGTACTGAAAATTTTGCAATGAAATCTGCCATGTCTGAAGAACAGGCATTCAGAGCAATTGAAGCGGGAGGGCGTACCGTAAAAAATATTAAATTACCGGATATTTTATGCCTGGGAGAAATGGGAATCGGAAATACGACAACTGCAGCCGCCCTGGCATGTGCTGTCTTAAAAAAATCTCCTGAAGAAATTGCAGGCCGTGGAACCGGGATTGGTCCTGAAACATTCAAAAATAAAATTAAGACAATTCAAAAAGCTCTGGAGCTTCACAAAGGCTCGTTTCATTCGCCGATGGGAATCCTTGCATCTGTCGGAGGTTTTGAAATTGCAGGTATGGCGGGAGCCATTCTGGAATGCGAAAGGCAGGGTATCCCTGTTCTTCTGGACGGATTTATTACCGGTTCAGCAGCTCTGATCGCATGTGAAATCAATCCTGACGTAAAAAATATTCTTTTTGCAGGACACAGATCTGCAGAAAAAGGTCATCATCTCATGCTTGAATATCTGGAACTGGAACCTCTTCTCAGTCTTGAAATGCGTCTTGGGGAAGGGTCTGGAGCGGCTCTTGCTGTCAATATTCTTGAAAATGCAGTCCGCATCATGCGAGAATTAAAAACATTTAAAGAAGTGGGTATTGAAAATCCAAAAATTGCTCAATTTATGAAATAATATATATAATCTGGGTTATCTGTCTTACATAAGTAATTCTGAAATTAAAAAATATCATTGAATCTATTTGATCCGGGAGTTTGCAATCCAGATCTATTCATCCAGTCTTGAAGCATGGATCAAGCCCATATTCTAAACTTTTTATCTTGATCAGTAGAATTTTTCCAGTCGAAGTTCCGAAAATTATAATAATAGGAAAAAATTGAGCTAAAGAAGATGGATTGGGCTTTTAAGTATGGGAAAACGGGTAGATAGTGAATATAAAAGCATGTCTGTGGCCTTGACAGGCCATGAAAATATGATGGATGAGGGGAGCACCCTTGTCAGTAAAACAGATTTAACGGGAAAAATAACATTTGTAAATGAACATTTTTTAAACATCAGCGGATTTACGGAAGGAGATCTTCTTGGCAAACCCCATAATATGATCCGCCATCCTGCCATGCCGAGAAGCGCTTTCTGGGATCTCTGGAATAACATAAAAAAAGGAAAACCCTGGCGTGGTATGGTCGTCAATCGCTGTAAAGATGGAAATCATTACTGGGTGGATGCAAATGTAGCTCCTCAGATTGAAAACGGCAAGGTATCCGGTTACATGTCGGTCCGGAGAAAGCCTTCAAGAACTGATATTGAAAATGCAGAAAAACTTTACAAGGAAGTCATTGAAGGGAAAAAAGCTTTTCCATACAGTGATCAGAAAATGATCTCATTTAAGGGGCGGCAGGCATGGCTTCACCTTGTTTATGCATCTTTTCCCCTTATCGTTTTTCTTCTCTTTTATTTTGGATTTCACTGGATCTGGGCTCTTCTTCTGACGGGAATTTCAGGACTGTTTATTTTTACTTCTGGATTTATGATGACCCGTTTTGTATTAAAGCCAATTTCAGTGGTATCAGAAATGGCGAACCGTATTGCTGCAGGCGATTTAACTGTAAATATCCCGCATAATCGAAATGATGAAATAGGCGAACTTTTTAAATCGCTTTTGAATATGCTGGTTAATATTGCAGGTCTGGTAGGTGTCGTTAAAGAAAACAGTTCCCAGATTTCAGAATCATCCCTTGGATTGAAGGAAGCCAGCAATTCGCTTTTTAACGGTTCAGAATCCACAAGCAGTCATTCTGAAACAATTGCCGCATCTGCAACAGAAATGAATCAGACCCTGCAGATGCTTTCCAGCGGCATCGAAGAGATGTCCGTAACAATCAGCGAAGTTGCACGGAGAGCAACAGATGCCGCAAATATTGTCAAGGGAGCCACCCGCACTGCAGATGATACTAACATTGTTGTTCAGGAACTTGGAAAAGATGCAAGCGAAATTGGAGACGTGATTGAAAATATCGTAAAAATTGCATCACAGACAAACCTTCTCGCCTTGAATGCTTCCATTGAAGCGGCAAGCGCAGGTGCTGCAGGAAAAGGATTTGCTGTTGTTGCAGCTGAAGTTAAGGATCTTGCAAGACAGACTGCGAAATCATCAGATGAAATTCGGCAGAAAGTTCAGGCAGTTCAGAAGAGTTCTCAGAAAGCCGTTGATGCAATCGCTACTCTGATTGAGGTATTCAATCAGATGAATGAAATCAGTTCAACTATCGCCTCTGCGGTTGAAGAGCAGTCCATTGCTTCAAGAGAACTTGCATCCAACGTCAGTCAGACTAGCGTCGCTTCAAATGATGTGACAAAAAATATTAATTTAATTTCTTCATCTGCAAGAGAAGGGCTGAATCAGGCAGGTTTTGCGAGAAATCTCTCAGAGAGTTTTGCTGAGATGTCGAAGAAACTCTATGCAACAATCAGTGAATATAAAATATAAATGGATCTGATAAGAGGAATCCAATTTTTATGCGGTTGTGTCATGGGAAATTCAGGACAGATCCCTTAAATAGGATACATTCATTCACGTAAAGCAATCATTAATGAAATGATTTTAATCATGAAAAAGCCCCAAAACTCATGCAGAGTATTTTGAGGCTTTCAAAATTTGAATTCCGAATTGCTATAGAAAAGGGTGTTATTTTATTGTGCAGGAGAATCTTTGATTACGCTTCCGTTTTTTGATCCAATGTAATAAACAATTTCCCAGATCTGTTCTCCGCTGAGTTTTTGTCCCCCTTTTGGAGGCATGGATTTCCCGGGAGATTTTGCATCAGCCGGAGCGATTCCCATATTAATCAGCCGAACCAGGCCAGACTCGGTTTTAATTTCATGAAGCCAGGTCCCGTCATTAAGATTGGGGCCGAATCCGCCTTCCATATTACCGCCATGACAACCTGCACATGCTGTTTTATAGGATTTCTCTCCATTGGCAATGGATGCTGCGTTCCGGACCGGGATGATCTCAACTGTTGCTTTTACAACATTGGAATAGACCGCATTATGAAATTGTGATGCATGAGTAGTCGGATTCCCTGCATGGAAGTAGACTGCATAAGCAACTCCCGCAAGGAGAACTCCTCCAAATAAAATTTTTATCCATGATGGTATGTTATTGCTTTCGTTGCTCATATTCTTTACACTTATTTTAATATTTTAAATTCAAATTAAATCAATTTATTTTTATTTATAAAAATTTCCTGAAAATTCTGCATGTTTATTTCCAAGACTCATCAGATAGGCAATTAATGCATCGCCTCGAGTTTGATCTTCCAGTCTGGAAAGAGCGCTTTTGTGAAAAGCATCTGAATAAGGAACGCCCATATTCATTAATATTTTTACCTTCCATGAAAGCGCAAGAGGATTCATATCGCACCCGTCATCATTAAAAAGATATCCGTATTTATGCATGGATGCTGCTGCATTTCCGCTTTTTTTATTATTCAATATTGAACGGAGCTTGTTTTCATCAAGCTTTGCGGCAATTCGTGAAAGATCGGGTCCGACACGGAGGGAACCCATCAGGGCAGGTGAATCATAATGCCTTTCCTGTGCTGTAAATTCAGGGTAATAACCAGTTTTTTCGATATTATCAAATCTTTTGATTTCCCAGGCGAAAGGTCTGAGATTTTTTGTATGGCAGTACTGGCAGCCGGCTTTCTGGTAAATTTCCTGTCCTTTCAGTGCAAGTGAATCTTCCTGTGAAAGATTTGAGAGGGTTCCATGAGAAGTATTTGCCTGATAAGGAAGAATTACCTGAATGAGAAATCCCAGAATGGTAAATCCCAGAGTTGTTAAAAATATTTTTTTTGGACTGTTAAACATCATTTTATACCTGAATTTTCTTTGAAAATATTATTATTTCCTTTTATTGATTATGACTGTTTAGAAAGAATTACTTTCATTGTATTCAGAGCCGCCGTTGTAAGTGACACAATCATAATAAGATAACCTGCAAAAGCAAGTCCGTGAAAACTGATTAAATTTACCGTTCCTTTTGAGCCCGCAAGAAATGTAGCTTCTGACCAGTTGATAAGCTCTAATGCTCCGTCTTCTTTAACCGCACTGAGGTTGTAATATGACATGCTTCCCTGTAGAAATGCTGCTGCGACAATCACTGCAAAAGCACCAATCATTAACATCATATGAATTCGAACCAATCCTTCAGAAACTTTCTGGTTCTGAATTTTCTGTGAGATCAGATAAATCCCTCCAAAAATCAGAGGAAGTGCATACAGCGAGGCGTCAATACTGATATCCTGAGGATTCCACCAGGTCAGTCCGAAACGATCCTGGACAATTCTCAGCCCTGCCAGTCCTCGAATTACTGCATAAACAATCATTAACATGGTTCCGATTTTGAAAATCTTTGCGAGTGAATCGCCTGGGTTGGAATTGCTCTTAGACATTGTGTAATAAAGATTCACGCCGCCAGCAAGAATGGAAACGGCAAGAGCTCCGTTGGCTATAATTCCAAAAGTTTGAAGAAGCTGCGGTGCTGGTGAAAAAACCAAGCCGACTGCTCCAGATAGAGGAATCAGAATGATCATCGTTAAAAGCTGAAAATCTGCAAGTTTCTCACTGTAAATCGATGTGTTAAAATGTGAGGGAATAAAATAATATAGAGCGGCAAACACGGGCAGCAGGATGTAAAAACCAAGAACTCCCATTCTGTAAAATTCCTGAGCTGAGGCATCCTGTATGCCGTTAAATGGAAGAACAGAACCTGCGAACCAGTAAGGAAATGAGATATTTCCCAGTAAATGCGTTATAAAAATTCCAGCAATAGCAGCAATGGCAAAAACGGTAGATTTTGAAAGGCTTTCTTTTTCTCTTAAATTAAAACACATGGACAGCATTCCAAGCAGAAGAGAAAGCGAAAACATGGCGTCAGAAAACCATGGCATTTCACCGTATTCCCGCCCTTTATTTGCTCCTGCGATAATAGTAAGAATTCCCAGAACTACAGATGTCTGGTGAAGAATAAAGCCGCCCATTGCAAGTATTGGAAACCTGAGAGCAGATGAACCTTCATTGTTTTCAATAATATGATAGGTCGCAGAAAGGAAAAAAGAAAT
>JAOUOA010000401.1 GCA_029880625.1 Spirochaetia bacterium | reverse complement strand
TCATGATCGGTTTTCCTGTTTTGTGAAAAAAGAGGAACAGAGACTGTCATAAATAAAAAAATGAAAATAAACTGCAGGAATTGAATTTTCTTTCGGTATAATCTTTTCATATTGAAATGTAATCAGAATTTGCCGGAAGAATCAAGCATTATTTTACTAATCTTTTAATAAAATGTGCAAGTAAAATTCCAGCCGGAATGTCTGCCAGATGATGCTGGTGGACCAGAAGAACAGAAGACAGAATAAATAAATACCAGATCCATAATATAAGATCAATTTTATAATTTGTCCAGGTTACGGCAGATGTGATGATCAGCGTTGTATAGGCAACATGAAGAGAAGGGAATAAGTTATGAGGCCTGTCCACAAGATATACAATCTTAAAAATGAAAGAATGGATTCCAGCGTCAGTTTTTTGATATCCTGAAACTGTTGGAAAAAGATAAAATACCAGACCTGCTGTCAGGGTGATGAGGAGAGCCTGCCTGCCCATACGGTGGAGTTCATCTGGAGTCAGGCGAAACAGAGGAATAATAAATAAAAACGATATGGAAAGGTAGAGATAGATAAAAAATGGAATAAAAGGAATCTTGAGTTCATCAACAAGATAAACTTGATAATGAAAAGACTGCAGAGAAGCAAGGTAATTCATCCCTCCGTAAATGGAAACAAATACGACATCCAGACCCAATATCCAGAGGAAATAGATCTTCAGTCGGTTTTTATCCGGCAGAGAAAAGGAGTTATTTTTTTTCGTCTGCATATTTATGTGTTTGATTCCCTGAAAATGATTCCTGTCGTTTGTTTTTCAGATGATGAAAAGTTGATCAATAAATGGATTTATTTCTACAGTATTCATAATTTATGAATGAAAATAGTTTTATTCTCTCAATCACTCATGAACCTGTAAAGCCCTGAATGAGATCCCTATTAGAACATTGAATTTGAGGATTGTTTTGTAAATGTCAACTTCTTTAATAAAACATGTTATCAGGAAAATCACTGTTTTATTTTAATTTTTTTTCAAGTTCTAATTTGAGGGGGTATTCTGATTGACTGAAACTTGAAAAGTCGATATTTATAAAAACTATCAAATTTGATAGTTTACAAAAATAGATTGCTGTGTTATATTTCACTTATGATTATTCGAAAATGGTTTTTTTATAAATGATATAAACCATTTGTGTAAATATTTCGGAATAGCTGTTTATGAAATAATTATGATTGTAGGCATCGTTGAAAATGAAATAAAAGTTAAAGAATACATCTGTGATAAACTCATGGAGGACAAAAATGTTTCGGATGTAATTTCATGGGTTTCTGCCGAAGAAGCTCTGGATGACCCTAATTTAAGTAATCTGGATTTGATTTTCTTGGATATTGGACTGGACGGGATGGACGGAATCACTCTGACGGGGATTCTTTCAAGTAAATTTCCAACCTTAAAGAAGATTATCCTCACTAATATGAATTCAGAGGAAACGGTATTTAATGCTTTAAAAAAAGGAGCCATCGGCTATATCAGTAAATCGGAAATGAATGATCTGCATGATACAATCAATGCAGTCATTGAAGGCGGGGCAATTATATCACCAACTATTGCGCTCAGAGTTCTGGACTTTTTTAAAAAAGAAGAAAAAAGTCTAGAAGCTGATAAAGTAAAACTTACCCCGAAAGAGCAGCAGATTCTAGAACAGCTGGTGCAGGGTTATTCGCCTTCACAGCTTGCCGATCTTCTCAAGGTTAAAATATCAACGATCCGATTTCATATTCGCGGTATCTATGAAAAGCTTGAAGTTCGAAACCGTACGGAAATGATGCTGAAGCTGAAAGAGCTGGGCATGCTGTAAAACAAGATTTTTGCATTAACCAAATCGGCCTCAAGGATAGGAAAACTTTGAAAAAAGCAAATCTCCTTCAATATTCCAGTGATGTAAAAAATCAGCTTAATGATCTTAACAAATTTTAATCGACGTATTTAAAGATATTTCCATCTTGTTATAATCAGAGTAGCAAGTATGAGAAGTATTATATTTTCAGATCCTGTTAATATATTCATGGTGAAAAAAATACAAAAATGCTGCATATTATTTATTTTTATCTATTTGTTTTATGCTGCTGCACTTCAATCCGAATCACCGGACAAAGTCAAAATAAAAGTTTTGAATGATGAAGATCAGATCTCCATATTGACTTCTGATGTAAGAACCCGTAAAGCGAAAGAAGGTCCTGAATCTAATTATGAACACAGCTTTTTCCTTAAATCTGTAAATGGAAAATATGTCTATATTGAAATTCAGTGGATGCAGACATTTCCCATCATGCTTTTCTATGAATGCGGAGGTGAAAAGCAAACCGCTGAAAATATTAATCAATCACCCTATCCCGTTTTTAAAATATATCTTCCTGCAGATAAAGTCTGTGAAATTCATTTTCAGAGGATGTATTCGGAAGCTTACAGCAATTTTCCTCCCAAAATATTTACAGAAAATGCTTTCCATGAATATGCAAAAATTGTTAATTCCTATTTCGGATTTTATTTCGGTATATTATTCGGCGCTCTGATTTTTAATTTATTTGCCTGGAGCGTTGTTCGCAAAAGCTTTTACAAAGATTATATACTCTATATTATATTTTACGGGATATACCAGTTTACGGTATCGGGATATTCCGGGTATTTAATTGAAGACGGCAGCTTTATGTTCAGAGTGGTACGCACATTTTCTGCCTGCTTTCTTACGGTTTTTTTTATAAACTTCACAAGAAATTTTCTGCAGCTGGGAAAATACAGCCCTGTATTTTACAGATTGCTTCCGTATTTTAATACTCTGGTTATCTTTGCAGCTTTTCTCTTTTTTTTCATTGAATGGAAAGACTTCCTGAGACTGACGCAGATATTTTTTTATCTTTTTGTAATCCTTCCGGTGATCGCAACTGTTTCAGTTTATTTAAAAGATAAAAAACAGGCTTTCGTTTACGCTCTTCCATTCAGCTTTCTTGTTACAGGAGTCATGGTGTACGCGCTTTTGCGTCAGCAATTGATCCCGCTCAATCTCTTCACGCTTCATGCCTACCAGATCGGTTCCATAGTCGAAATTATTCTTTTCTCAATTGTTCTGGCCGCTCAATACAATAAACTGAGAACAGATAAAGAAATCCTCAAGCAAAATCTGATCACTGCAAATGAGAAAATCATATCTGTGATGAAGGAGGAGGAAAAGAAAAAAGATGAGTTTCTGGCAATGACGGCCCATGAATTAAAATCGCCGCTTCATGCTATTCATGCCATTTCAGGTCTGCTGGGGGCGGACCTGGGTTCAGCCGCTCCGCCACAGGTTTTGAAACAGCTGGAAGTGATAGACCGGTCTGCGCTGCGATTGAACAATCTTGTGAATGATATACTGGATTATTCACTTTTAAAAGATGACAGAATTTCTCTTGAAATTACAGATCTGCATCTGCCTGAAGTTGTAAACAGCGCGCTGGATCTTTTGAACTATCTTGTAAAGGATTATGAAATTCAGCTAAAGACCAATATCCCTGATATATCCATACTGGCCGATCATGAACGAATGCA
>JAOUOA010000400.1 GCA_029880625.1 Spirochaetia bacterium | reverse complement strand
CACTCTCATGCTGGCTGGTTTGCGCGACATTCTGATTATTTCCACGCCGCGAGATATAAAGGTTTTTCAGGAACTTCTCGGAGACGGTTCTTTATGGGGAATTCGCATTGAATATGCTGTTCAGCCAAAACCTGAGGGGCTTGCCCAGGCTTTTATTATCGGAACTGATTTTATTGGAAACGATGGTTGCGCACTCGTGCTGGGAGATAACATTTTTTACGGACATGATTTTTCCGATTCGCTGGAAAGAGCTGTGGAGCTTCAGAAAGGAGCAACAGTTTTTGCCTATCCCGTACATGATCCTGAAAGGTACGGCGTTGTTGAATTTGATTCTTCCGGAAAAGCAATCAGCATCGAAGAAAAGCCGGTAAAGCCGAAATCCCGATATGCCGTAACGGGACTTTATTTTTATGACAATGAAGTCGTTCAATATGCAAAAGATTTAAAGCCTTCGCCCAGGGGTGAACTGGAAATCACAGATATCAATAAAATCTATCTTGAATCTGGAAATTTAAGCGTGGAAGTTATGGGAAGGGGGATTGCCTGGCTCGATACAGGAACTCATGATTCGCTTCTGGAAGCCGGTCATTTTATTGAGACTATTGAAAAAAGACAGGGATTGAAGGTTGCCTGTCCTGAAGAAATTGCTTTTCGAAAAGGATACATTTCACCGGAACAGCTTGAAAAACTGATTGTACCTCTTTCCAAGAATGAATACGGCAGATATCTAAAAATGATTCTTGAAGAACAGATATTTTAATGTTTTTTCAGGTTCATATATATAAAATTAATGCGTATATCCGCTGTTTTAATGAAAGCTTTTGTTGTAATTTTATAGATATCTGACTTTACGTGGTTGACTAAATTTATATTTTTTCTGGTGTTTTAAGTTTACACATTAAAATTATTAAGTAGTTTATGATATCTGTCTGCATGGCAACATTTAACGGAGAAAGGTTCATTGATGAACAGCTTGACTCCATTCTTCCTCAGCTTTCTGATAAAGATGAAATTGTTATTTCCGATGATTCTTCTACTGACAGTACTGTAAAGCGGATTAAAAAACGAAACGATCCTCGTATTGTAATATTTGAAAATCAAAAATTCAGAAATCCCATTCAAAATTTTGAAAATGCTATAAAAAACTCTTCCGGTGATTTAATTTTTCTGGCTGATCAGGATGATGTCTGGGAAGGTTCAAAAATTCAAAAGATGAAAGAAAATCTGGAAGACCATGATCTGGTTCTATGCGATTGCGCTTTAACAGATTCTGAATTAAACGTTCTGATTCCTTCTTATTTTAAAAAATATAAATCTTCAAAAGGATTTTTCAGAAATTTAAAAAAAAATTCCTATATTGGTTCCTGCCTGGCCTTCAACAGAAAAATAAAACATCTTGCACTTCCTTTTCCGAAAAATATTCCCATGCATGATTACTGGATAGGTATGACGGCCGAAATTTTTGGAAACGTATGTTTTCTTAATGAACCTCTTGTTTTACACAGAATTCACGAAAAAAATGTTTCTCAAACAGGGTCAAAAAGCAGGCACCATATATTCTCTAAAATAACCTTTCGCTTTAACCTCCTATTTTCTCTTTTCATGCTCCTGCTTTTTAAAAAATCATAATGGATAAACTTGATATCACAGCCTGTATTGTTACGTATGAAAATGATCCTGAAATGGTCAGTCAGGCAATTGACAGTTTTTTAATTTCTATTAAATGTCTTTTTACTTGTAGTGGATAATTGTTCACGAACAGATCTAATTGAAAAACTGAGAGAAAAATATTCCGGCAACCGCAGGGTAAATATAATCCGTTCTGAAAAAAATGGCGGTTATGGTTATGGTCATAATTTCGGGATCAGGAACCTTCCGGAATCAGATTACCATCTCGTTCTTAACCCTGATGTGATCATCCATAAAAGTACAATTGATGAGATGGTAGATTTTATGAACTCAAATCCAATGATTGGAATGCTTTCTCCCAGGATTCTTAATACGGATGGCAGTCTGCAGGCTCTGAACAAACGGGAACCCACAATTCTTGATTTATTTTTACGACGCTTTGTTCCGATAAGATTTCAAAATTCAGGCATGATTAAACACAGGCTGGATAAATATACCATGATGGATGTGGGTTATGAAAATACAACTGAAGTCCAATTCATGTCGGGTTGCTTTATGATGATTCGAAGATCTTTAATTGATTCAGGAATTTTTTTTGACGACAGATATTTTATGTATTTTGAGGATGCGGATCTTTCACGGCAAATGGCAGAGATTTCGAAGGTTGTCTATTATCCAGAGGTCAGTATAACACACCACCTGGGAAGATTTGCTCATAAAAAATTTAAATTCATGCTGATATTTATAAAATCGGCTTTTCTTTATTTTAATAAATGGGGATGGCGAATTTTTTAAAATATGAAAAAAATCTTCAATATATATTTTTCTGCTGTTTTTTTATTTTCATTGGGAATGGGAATATTTAAAATTTATGCGAATCTAAAATACAGGGATGAGTAACAAGAACAAATTTTCCGATGGATCAGTGCTCTTGAAGAAGCAAACCTGCAGCATCTCTGTATAGAGGGGAAGCATATAAATCTATATTATGCAAAATTTGACAATGACATTGCAACATATCAAGTGGCAAGGTATGTATCTGCTCCCTGCAGAGTGGAAAACAGGTATGATGAAAAAATAGAGGGAAGCGAAATTGCATTGATTCACAAATCCCATCCTGATTACGGAAATTTTATAACTCATAATAATCAATACGATGAATTTATTATTGTAACTGGAAAATGAATCTCAAACTTGAAAAATATATTGTTTTAGCTGTATTGAATTTAATTGTCATTACCATAATCAGTTATTTATTTCTTTTCGCGATTGATTATCAAAATGTAAATGTTTTCAGGCTCTCTTCTTTATTCATCATTGCTATTTTTAATTATTTGTTTATTTTTAAAACTCCGGGTTTCCTGGATGATTCTATTTATCAAAAGAAGATATTTATATTATATTTTTTATCCTTTCAGCAGGCGTTTTCTTTTTCTTTTTTCGGATGGATTTTTATCCGTACGGGATGTGGGATTCATGGGCAATGTATAATGCCAAAGCAAAAGATTATGCACTCAGCTACATTATGGGAATTCATCCTGTTCTAATTAAGGATTTCTGGGATGCGCCCAGTTATCCTGCTGGGTTCCCCGTTCAGTCTGCTTTTATAGCTGTCAATGTTGGATACTGGCATATCAGCATTCCCGTTATCATCAGTTTTATTTATTATCTCCTGATTGTTGGCGGTATAATCTCTGTGCTGATGCACCTCTTGGCTTATTTTATATGATTTCATGGCTGTTGTTGCTGAAAATTATATCCGAAAAACAAAGAAATGTTCTTCTGATAATTACATATTCCGCTGTTTCATCATATATGATATTATTGAAGAACGAAGGTTTTATATTACTCCTGCCTCAATTGATTCTTGTAATTTTTTATTTTATTCAATCCAAAAAGGACATTATATCCTATTTTGCTCTTTTGATCCCTTCAGCCTTCATCTTATTT
>JAOUOA010000399.1 GCA_029880625.1 Spirochaetia bacterium | reverse complement strand
GATCCAGCCCTGAGCAAGTTCTTTCATTACAACAGACATAAAGGAAGGATATTTATTAATAAAATCTTTAATTACGCTTTTATCGATTCTGCAGACCTTGCATTCGGAAGATAAACACCTTGCATTGTGCTGGAAGGGCGTTCCTGCGATTACGTCTCTGTGTCCGAGCCAGGCGCCGGGACCAACAATGGCAAAAGAATGCTCTTTTTGATTTCCAGTTCTGAATAATTGGATTTCTCCGGAAGATACGCAGTAAAAATGCTGTGATGTTTCTCCATTCTGGAAAATCAATTCGCCTTTTTTGTATTTGTAAATCTGTTTACAGCTGTCAAGTTTATGGAGTCCTTTTTCCGGTACACTGTGAAAGTTTCCCTTATGAAAAGTAGAGCATTCCTGACAAGATATACTGTGTGTTGCAAACATTATTCTTCCGGTATATAAACTGGGTTGATCATGTGCTTTTTTAAGCTTTCATATTCTTTGGATTCTTTACCATATGCAATTTCTGCATATTTTAGCATATGAATATTTTTTTTATATGTAAAAATATTTTTATGTTTGGTATCTCCGGCTTTTTCTGCCATATTTGCCTGTTTATCGTAACAGATTGCAAGAATTTTATGGGGTTCGGGCTCATTTTTATGGCTTTCTTTAATTGCAAAATATTTTTCAATCGCATGAATGCTCTGCGTGTAATTTCCTGACTGGTATTGAAGTTTAATGTATTCTCTTAAAATTTTACTTTCAAGACTGGCATAATTTTCTGATTTTAGAAGCGTGGGATTTTTAATTTTTTCCAAATATTCAAGAGCTTCGATGATCAAGCCAAGGGCTTTCATGCGGTTTTTTAACTGAACCTTGCGCTCAATTCTTCTCAAGCGGTCTTTTTCTTCTATTTTTTCCCATTCAAAACGAATAATTTTATCAACGATTTGCTCTTCCTGTCTGGTTTTAACTTTATCATCAATTCCTCTGAGAGTTTTTAAGGCTTCTTTGAAAAGTTTTTCTGCCTCGCTCATATATTCCATTGATTTTTTTCCGCCGATGTCTTCCAGAATTTGCAGTTCGGGAAAATCAGAAGTGAAATCAGGATCTTCCCACGGAGAATCGATTTCTTCTGAGATACCGGAACTCTGTTCAATGGATTTCTGATCTTTTTGTGAATTATCCGGAGGATTCGGATCGGAAGAAAGAGGTTCAAAGAAAATTAAACTGATAAAAAAGAATAAGGTATAAGTAAAATATCGTTTTGAAAAAATCCTATTTACTGAGCAATGGCAGAACATGGTACTTGCTTCGGCAAAAAAACACATCAATATGAGAGTTTCATGAAGAATGTTCAACTGCCCCTTGCATATAGCAATGGTATACTGCAATTTGACGAGATTAATGTCAAAGAAATTTCAGAAAAATTTGGTACTCCTCTGTATGTCTATTCTGCAGATGCTGTAAGATCTGCGATCAACAGTTATAAAAAAGGGGCCGGGAATGCAAAATTTTTGCTCTGTTTTGCCATGAAATCCAATTCAAACAGCAGAATTCTGTCATTGGTTCAAAAAGAAGGTCTGGGAGCTGATATTGTAAGCGGAGGAGAGCTCTACCGGGCATTAAAAGCTGGAATTACTCCTGATAAAATTGTTTTTTCCGGGGTCGGTAAAACGGATCATGAAATCAAAGAAGCTCTTGAAGCAGGAATTTTTCTTTTCAGCGTAGAATCTGAAGATGAACTAAACAATCTTTCTTCAATTGCTTCTCAATTAAAAAAAACTGCAAAAATTAGTATCCGTGTAAATCCTGATGTTGATGCAAGTACACATCCCTATATTTCAACCGGTTTGCGTGAAAATAAATTCGGTGTCATGCATGATCAGGCTATTGAGCTTTATAAAAAAACACGCCAGATGAATTCAATTGAACCAGTTGGAATTGGATTTCATATAGGCTCTCAATTAAGTTCTCTTGATGCATTTGCAGAAGCGGGCAGTGTGATCAGAAAGCTCGCCCTTGAGTTAAGAAATTTAAATTTTCCCATTCAGTTTATTGATGCAGGAGGAGGACTGGGAATATCCTATGATGGATCTGTCATTCCCTCTATTGAAGATTATGTACAAAAACTAATCTCATCAATCAGTCTGCCTGATATTACCATAATTTTTGAGCCCGGCAGGAGTCTGATTGGAAATGCAGGCATTCTAATTACCAAAATCCTTTATACAAAAGAAAATTCTGAAAAAAAGTTTTTTATCTGTGATGCAGGGATGAATGATTTGATGAGGCCCTCACTGTATCAGGCTCATCATGAAATTCTTGCTGTGGATTCATCTCTCGGTCATGAAGAAACCGCCGATCTTGTCGGACCTGTTTGTGAATCCGGAGATTTTCTTGCAAAAAATAGAAAACTGCCTGCATTCCGAAGAGGTGATCTGGCTGTAGTTGCATCTGCCGGAGCCTATGCCTTCAGTATGTCATCTACATATAACTCCAGACCGCGTCCTGCTGAAGTTCTGATTGAAAATGGTACTGCTCAGCTCATCAGAAAAAGAGAAACTTATGAGGATTTAATTCAGGGAGAAATGATCATTTAACAGGAAAAAAAATCGCAAAAATCCGTATTTTCCGATAATATAATGAGGAGAGCAGTTACAGATATGCGTTATTTTATTTTTCTTTTATCCGTTTTTATTTTTTCCGGTTTTTCCGAACTTTATCCCCAGAGTCCGGATTATGAAAATATGCAGGTTAAAATCCAGCGGAACCGGAAATATCTGCGTTATTTGGATGTGTCCCTGAGCAATCTCGATGAAGGCGAATTTAAAAAATCACTTACAGAAAAATACGCTCTTGCGCTGAAGTACGATTATTTTGGAAAGCTGCATTTTCTGGGCGGCAATTACGGACGCTGTTATAAGGAACTGAATGATTCCATGAAACTGCAGAATGAAATCCTTGCAGTCCTCATTGATTTTTATTTTGCTAGAACGCATATTCTTCTGGAAGAGGCAGGTCCTCAAATTGTAAAAGCAGACGATAAATTTGCCCGTTTCTATGTACAGAAAGGATACCGTTTTATGAAGAAAGGAGAAATTTATCTGAAACAGGCGAACAATTTAAGCACTTTCCTGGTTTCGGATCAGATTTTTCTGTACCATCAGAGTTTGATCACTCTGAGAAAAGCCAGACGTTACGGCGTACGAGCGCATATTGAAGCGCGCATTCCCATGGAAGAAAAAAAGGAATACACTACGGTTACTCTGGATGATATTGCGCAGAAAGATCTTGATGTCTTAAATAAATCTGAATTTGAAAAGCTCCAGAACCGCCTCCAGAGTCTGATTGCATCCAATCAGCTGAAAAATGAATTTGTTGCTGTTCGTGAAAACGAAGAAATTAAGTTCAGTATTCTGGATGTAAATGTAGATAATTTCGCTTATTACATTCCCGGCAGAAGGTCTCTGTATCTGGATCTTTCCATGGCATTAAATTCAGAGGGGATGAAAGAAAAAGAAAAAGCAAGGCTTCCCGGCGATCCCGTAAGTGACGACTTTTACTATAAACAGTAAAAGTTTGTCTTTTCTTATTTA
>JAOUOA010000398.1 GCA_029880625.1 Spirochaetia bacterium | reverse complement strand
TAAAGAATGCCCCAGGATTTTTCCTGCATGATTTCTAAGCCGGGGAAGATAGATTCTGCTGTCGGAATCTTCGGATTTTAAAAACTTACGTTCTCCGGTTGTAAGGTCAATTGCCGAAACAGATGTTGCAGGGACAATGCTCCGGAGATATGAATTTTTAAAAATTTCAGGAGCGCTGAAATATGACGGATCAGCTGTAAAAAGAAAAATTTCATTTTTACTGACAGGTCGAATTCCTGTATCAAGAACAGCCGGATGAGAATAAAAAACAATTGAAGTATTGATGCAGTTGGAATGGGCCGTGATCTCAATAAATTTTCCTGATGGATTCAGAGGAGATTCGTTGCCTTCGATAATTCCAAATGGATTCGTTTCAGAAAGACTGAAATCATTAGTTGTACAGCGCCTGGAAGATTCCGGGAGTTCAATTTCTTCAGGAATCACAACCAGTGATGGATGGAATCCTTCGCTTGAACAGGGGTGCGTTCCCGTGCGGCAGTGCAGGGAAGGATGGAGCGAACTTTGTGAGGAAGTTTTTCCCGCTGATTCTCGGTTGATGCTTCTGTAGGAAGAAAGTCCTGTTTGAAGAATGCTGCTGTAGGAATATTCTGTAGAAAAGTTTTTGGTTTGCAGCGAAATTCTCTCCTGAAAGCGGATGAGTTCGTTATTTTTTCTTTTCAGTAAATATACACTTTCGGGAAGCAGAAGAATGTCTTTTTTATATTCGGTGATTCCGTCCATAATAATATGAACGCTCTGCAGCGAAGGCTGATCTGAATCATTTGCCAGTTCAAAAAATTCGCTTCCGGCCCCTCCCTGTTTTCCGAAATAAATTTCAGAAAGCATAAAGTCTGGATGATTTTTAGAATCAACTGCCGCTGTTTCTGCAATCTTTTGATTGATGGATCTGATTTTTAATAGAGCAGATCTTTCATGACTGTTTGGGGGTGAGGGGCGTGCAACGACAAGGTATCGGTTTTTATCTTCAGGGAGTTCGTAAAGAAACAGAATATGATTTTCTGTCTCCAATATATGAAAGTATAAATTGGGAAATTTCCTGAGGATAAAATAAGGTTCTGAATAAGTATGATTTGCTGAATAATGAACGGAGCCGGATAATTTATGTTTTTTAAGATTTCCGTTAAGGCTGCCGTCAAAAGATACGGATATGCTTCTGAAATTCTTCCGGATCTGTGCAGGTGTCATGACCTTTACGGCAAGTTCTTGATTTTCATATATTGGATAGGATGTCTGAAGGGACCGGCTTTCAGTAAATATGTGCGCAATTGGTTCCTGATGAAAGGAACCGCTGCAGAGCTTAAAGCGAAGGCCGGATTCTGATGAGTAAAAAGGCTCGGAATGGCTTTGGATACAGACAGTGCCGTTTATCAGACCAACAGCCGGCCATGATGATTTTGGCAAAGTGACATTGCTTAAATCGGCCTTGTTCAGCAGCGAGTACTGATAATCGGTCATTAGATTTTGGCCGGCGTAATCGATGGAAAGATAAGAAGCTTCATTAAAAAAAGATAAAAATGAATCAAAAGCAGGTTTTTTACCGCATGAAACATAAAGAAGAAGGTTTAGAAAAAGAAAAACCAGGCTGACTTCAGACAGATACGGATAAATTTTAAGCTTGCATGATGATCTGTTTATTGAATTCTGGCATTGCATATATACTGTACGTGTTTAAATTTAAAATCGTTGCGTACAAAATTTTGTTTTTTTAAAAAATATTTAAAATGAAAAAAATTCTGATCCTTACAGAATTCTACAGACCGAATCCGGGAGGAATGGAAGGTTTTATTACCGGAATTGCGAGAAATTGGAATAAGGATTCCGTTTACGTCTGTATTGTTTCAGGAAAATCATCACTTTTTTCAATAAAAAATAATCATATTTCATTTGATTTAAATGAAACTTACCCGCTGGCCAGATATCCGCTTCCCCGAAAAAATTTTTCTTATTTCAGAGAAAAGCAAGTATTTAACAATTCAATTTCTCAGATTGTTGAGACCTTTCAGCCTGACCATATCTTAGCGGTTTCAGTTTCTTCTAGGTTTCATGATCTTCTAAAATCGTTCCGTATTCCCTATTCTTTGATATTAAATGGTGTCGATCTGTGGAAACCTTTCAGTATGAAAGGGATCTTTTATAAAAACCTGATTCGAAATGCTTCAAATATTTTTACAATATCTTATTACTTAAAACTTCAGATTAAAAAAAAGATTCCTTATATACCGTTTGAGAAAATAATCGTTCTCCCTCCTGCTGTTGACTGTTTTGTGAAAGAAAAGGCTGTGAAAAATAAAAAACAATTTTTCGCATACGGAACTCAGAATACAAAAATATTTATTGCTCTTGGACCCCTCCTCCCCTGGAAGGGGATTGACTGCGCTGTCAAAGCGGTAGGAATGCTTGATGAAGCAATCAGAGAAAAAATGCATTTGTTGATTGTGGGCTCAGGTCCGGACTACATCTATCTTGATGAGCTGATTCGGTTGAAGCATCTGGAGCGATACGTAACGATGACAGGTTTTGTAGGCGAAGAGATGCTGGCTTCATTATTAAATTCTTCACATGTTTTTATCCAGCCGAACCGGAATTTAAGAGATGGCGGTCAAGGGCACAGTCTTTCATTAATGGAGGCATGCTGCCATGGTTTGCCGGTGATCACAGGGAGAACTGGCGGTGTTCAGGAGCTGGTGGAAGATGAAAAAAACGGTTTTCTTGTTGATCCGGAAAATATAAATGAAATTTCCTTGAGAATGAAGGATTTTATTCTTTCAGACTCGCTGAGGAAAAAAATGGGTTTGAATGCAAAGAAAAAAGCAAAATCAGAATTTTCTTTTAAAATTCTCTGCTCATATATCAATCAAAATATCTAAATCATAAAGTAGCATTAAATTTGATCACTTCTCTGTTTAAAATTCATTTGATTTGTTTCTTTAATACAGCCGAAAAAGAAAAATTGTTTTCTTCCAATATTTAATTTTTCTGTAATTTCATCCGTTATTCTATATAGCGATTAACCATTGACCGACAGTTTTATTTAAATTGCAGGAAGTGTTTGAAGGAATTGAAATTTCATTATCAGGAATTGTTCTGCGAATTTAAATGAAAAATGCAGAATTGTTTTCTGAATGAAACGCTGAATTTAAAAAGGATTTTTAAGTAAAATATTATGCGGCCTGAACTTCTTGAATTTCTGGATCAGTCAAATACATTTGAAGTCAGAGGACTGAGGCTTCTTCTGGAGTATTTTTTTGCTAATGAAGAGTTCAGAGATTTTTATTCTGGAGAAGGAATCGGGATCAGTGTTTTTGGAAGCGCAAGAATTCAGCCAGGCAGCAAGGTTTACAATGATGCTGTAACGATTGGCAAACTTCTTTATGAATCAGGATTTTCCGTGATTACCGGCGCTTCCAAAGGTGTGATGGAAGGAGCAAACCGCGGCGTATTTGAGGGAATCGCAGGTAAAGTTAGAAAAGATTATGGAGAGATGACGGATGATGAAGTCATGAACCATCCTTTTTATAAAAGTGAAATTAAAAATAGCTCGCTCGGACTGAAAATCAACCTGCCTT
>JAOUOA010000397.1 GCA_029880625.1 Spirochaetia bacterium | reverse complement strand
AGAAAACCAGTTCCGGCAGAGGATTGTTTTTATTGAGCATGCCTGTCAGCTCCAGAATCAGGCCGATTCTATTCTCATAAATATTATAATCATTTACAAGAAAAGTATTTTTTCGTAAAGACAGATACCGGTAAAAAAATTGAAGAGATTTTTCATAATGATAGCTGTATAAAAAATAATAAGAAGCATTCAGATATAAAATTGCTGATCTTCGAGTCCCGGTAATATTTTTTTCTGTTTCAATTATCCTGAGCAGTGCATCCATGCTCTCCGGTTCGGTTAAAACAGAAGCACTTTCCAGAAACATTCTGTAAAGTGCTGTACGTGCAGGAAGAGTCTGCTGTTTTAAATAAGACTCTGTTATGACTGCATTCAGATTCTCAGTTGTATAATATTTTCTTGTGAAAAAATCCTCAAGAATTACGGAAATGCCGTCAAGGTTACTGTCAAAAAACATTATATCGCGGAGTTCCATCCGGTTTCCGGAAGACTTTTTCTCAAGATAGTCCGGAAGCAGAGCAAATGATGCAAGGGATTGGTCCCTGCGAACATCTTTTTTTATCCTCGCTCCTGCAACATTTTCTGCAAAACGGGCAAAGCCCACCTTTTGAAGCTCTCCGGCAATCTGAAGTTTTTCAGATTCATTGATTTTATAAAGTTTGATTTTTTCAATTTCCTTTTCAAAAGCTTTCTGATCTTTAAAGCTGTTGTTTTTCAGACGTGCAGTAAGTTCGTCGGTAAATAATTCCTTGTTTGACGAGGCTCTCTGTGCGGGAAATATTTCATTCATTCTGATTTTGATTTGAATTGCTTTATCGATCATGCCGTTTTTAAAAAGCTGCCTGATGTATGCCAAATAAATATGGCGGGGTTGATTGGTCTGCAGTAGCGCTTCGTATCGATCTATAGCTTCATTTATTTTTCCCTCTGAAAAATTTATTTCAGCAATTCCTGCAGACGCTTTAGCCGAAAGCTGTTTATCTGATTTAATGCGCGACAGAAAGGATTCTGATTTTAAGTAATGGGCCATAGCATTTTTCAGATCACCTTTTTCCTGAAATGCTTTCCCCATAAGAAATTCTTCCCGGCTTCGTTTTACAAAATAGGGCTGCAGGGGGTCCGGATCAAAACCGGTTGAGCCGAAGATTCTGTAAGAGCCGCTGTCAAGCGGTTCACCGTCTTTTTTTCCCATGAGAAATGCGTGAACAGCAGATTCAGACTCCTGGTGTACAACAAGCGAACCTGTTCCGGACATCCTTAGGATTTCGTAGGTCAGAGCAAGCTGGCTGTAACTTATGCCGGAATGTTTTTTTAAATAAATGATGGGGATTTCCCTGGATCTCAGAAACATTTGCCTTGATAGATTGTCGTTTTCTGCAGTAATGCTGAAAGGCGCGTTTTTGGGAAAGGCATCAATTGAGATTGAATTATTTTTTGAAAACAGAAAGAAATATTTTTGAATTTCTTTCGAATAGAAAAGATTCAGTTTTTTTACGCTGTCGGTTAATTGAGCTGGATTTCTGATAAAGCCTGAATGAATGTCCTTTTCTGAATTTGAAAAAGAAATAGATTTTATTTTATCGTGGAAATCTTCTCTGAGCCATGAATCCAGCGGATAACGGTAAAAATTTTCATCAACGATCAGAAAAAGCGTGTTCATTTTTTGATTGGAAAGACACTGTTTTACAAACGATCGAATTTCGTGATCCGAATGGGAGGTGTCGTTTGTTTTAAAAGTTAACCTGCCCTGAGAAAAAGTCCAGCATGAGAGGCGTCCGCCATGCATGAAAAAGCGGATAAGAACATCTTCTTTCCAGAGTTTCGGATGCGCCGGTTTTGTATGACGGGAGAAATATTTATTAATTAGAAGATTTCTTTTTGAAAGATCATAAATCCCTGTTTTATAGTTTTTATACAGGATATTTTTGGTTTTAATAATTTCACTAAAATTTTTTCGTTTAATTCCGAGAAGGATCTCTTTTTTATGAAGCTGATTCATCTCTGAATAATGATCTCTGATTTTATTAAATAAATCAGTCTCTCTCTGTGTGTTTAAGCGAAGCGGGAATTGAAGGATCGCCTGCCTCATGACCCAACTGTCTGCTTTCTGAAGATAGAGTAGCGCTGATTGGTGATTTCCTGATCGAATCATATGCTCGGCGGCGTCTTTAAAGAATGTTTCCGGAAGTCTGCCGAGATGTGAAACAATTTCAGGATTCTGTTCAAGCATTGAGTTCAGTTCATGGATTATCATACCGGGATTTATTTGATGTTTTCTGTACACAGAATGTAAGGAGCTGCCGTGAAGACTGCGTGCAATCATGAATAATCCATAACGCGCTCTCCAATAATCAGACAGGATATTAAACTCATATGACTTTTCTGCTGCTTCTGTATAGATTTCAATCGCGCCAGGAATATTCCCGTAAAGATAAAGTGCATGCGCATGGTTCAGCTGATTGTGAATATAAGGATGAGTCAGTTTGAATTTTGCTGACATTAAATCGGCTGATTTTTTATAAAGTTCAACGGAATATTTCAGATGTTCTCTTGAAACAAAAATATCATCGGATCCAAGAGCATTTCTGTCTTTCAGAAGGCCTTCGTAAAAATGCAGGGTGGCTTCGATTCCCGGGAGTGTGCTGAATTTTCGGGAAATGATATTTTTTACAACAGGGTTGTCTCTTTTTTTTGAATAGCTGAAGTCGGGATCTTCAATTTTTTTCTGCTCTTCATATTCCTGTTTTGCTTTTTTAAAATAATCGGACTGAAGTTCTTTGAAATAACGGAAAGCATTTTTCATTAGTTTTTCAGAGTCTGCGGAATTGGTGTTGTTATCTTCAAAATAAGAAAAAAGGGAATAAAAATAATTCTGCATATTCAGGATGTATTTGTCGTGCAGGCCGTACTGATTGGCTTTACTGGCAGCTTTTAAAAATTCTTCTGAAGCCTGTCTGTATTCTCCTCTGCGGTATAGAATGATCGCATGATTATGAAGCGAAGATATAATTCCCAGTTTTCCAAGAATAACATCGCTGTCTTTTCCGCTGAAGACATCGTGTCTTTTTTTGATTAGAGCCTCCGCTTCACGAAAATTTCCCCTCAGAAGCATATTGTCCAATTTGATTCCCATCGCAAGTTCATGGTGACGAAGTGATGAAAGTCCGTATGGAGTGCGGCCGTCTCCTATTACTGAAAAATCTTCTCCATAGCCGATTAAAAATCCGAGAAGCCTTCCTGCAAGAGTTTGAGGCTGGTATTTTTCATCATTTCGTCTGAGGCCTTTTTTGAGAGAAGTCTCTTCTGCATCTGTGGCGAATGCATTGGATCGGACGGGATCATCCATTTTTTGATAGGAAAGCGAAATGTAATTTAGAAGTCCCGGTTCGGATATTTGTTTTTCAGGAGGATCAAACTTTTTGTGCAGGATTTCCCGGGCAAAATTATAAGCAGAAACAGCTTCTTCATGTCTGCCGCCTTCAGAAAGCGATAATCCTTTCAATGATGACAGAAGGGCAAGTTTAAATCGGACAGAATCAAAATTTTGCAGAGTTTTAACGGTCCTACGGTCCTTAATAATATAATGCA
>JAOUOA010000396.1 GCA_029880625.1 Spirochaetia bacterium | reverse complement strand
AGCAAAATGAATGCAGGAACGGAAATTGCTCTTTCCATTCCTCTGGCGCCGTCAGGCACGCACAGTTTGATAAAAATGGGATCCGTCATTCCCACAGGCACGCCGGATGATAAAAATAAAATTGCGAATGATAAAAAAACAATTCTTGTAGTAGATGACGATGAGGGATCCAGATTTGCTGCGGGTCGGATTCTAGAAAACTCCGGATACAATATTTTATTTACAGCGAATGGAGAGAGAGCTCTGAGTTTAATTGAGCAGAGTAATGTAAATCTTGTGGTTTTGGATGTGATGATGCCAGGGATGAATGGTTTTGAAGTCTGCAGAAAAATCCGCGAATTGCCTGACTGTAAGGATATGCCTGTAATCATGGTTACTGCGCTCGGGCGAAATTCTGATTTCCTGGAGGGCATGAAAGCGGGAGCAAGCGATTTCCTTTCCAAGCCATTTACGAATGAGGAGTTCATTTTACGTGTAAAAAACCTTCTGCTTGCCACCGAAACGGAAAACATGGTTCAGGATGCAATTTTTAATGAACAGAAGAAATTCAATGAAGATCTGCATGATCATCTGGGAGCACATCTGCTGGATATGGAAATTATGCTGAATAAGATCAATAAACAGAGCACTGTAGAATCTGAAACTGTGAATGATTTGAATGAGTCCTTCAATAATATAAAGACAAGCATCAGGCAGAGAATTGACTGGAGCAATGACCTTTTTCAAATGAAGAATGATTTTTTTTCAGGAATACGGACTGCACTTATCAGAAGATATGCGGCATCAGACAGATTCATTTTATTTAAGTTGAATTTTAAACCTGAAAAGAAAACTGTTTTTTCTACTGCTAACCGTGCAGGAGAAAATCTTATTGCTGTTATTCTGGAAATTGCATCGAATGATCTCAAATACGGATTTGGTAAATCCATATATAATTTAGATATTATCGACAGTAAACTTCATTTCAGCTTTTCAGCCTCCACACTGCTGGATACAGCTGGAAAGAACGGACATGGGAAGGGTAATATTCAAAAACGAATTTTGGAAATAGGCGGAAGTGTCAGTGAGGAAATACGCGATAGAAGATATTCTCTTGAGTTTGAAATACCTGAAATTGATTTGTAAATCATGATACAGAGTTCTGTTTGATTTATTATAGCATGGTGATTGCAGGCGATACAAAAATTTCAAAGATTTAATTTCAGTCCGCGTAAATTAACCTGTATGCAGTGATCAGCAATACTCTGTTTTCAACGCAAACCTTCTATAACTATATGGATCTTATTGTCAGCAGAATATTGTAGGTATTTCTTCTGGTATCAGCAGCAATTAATGATAGTTCTGCATATACAAAAAATAATCCACAGGATCAGGTTCTATTGATATAGCTGTTTAATGCTTTTTATAATGAACTGAACCCTTTTTCACCAGTTTTCCATTTACTTTTTTATAAGTATCTTTCCTGGCCGTGCCGTCTTCAAATAACAAATGCGCAGTAGTTGTTATTTCCTTGCTGTAGTCAATCGGGTCTCCTTCTGCGAGAAGACCATTTGCATTCAGGCATGTATTCAGTCCATCAGGGGAATCAGCACAGACAGAAAAGTTTTCCTGAATGATTTGCTGTGAAAAATTTTTCGCTGTTGAAACCGAAGATGGAGAAACAGGCGGGATCAGCTCACCGGACAGTACAAATCGGGGGAACTGAAAATGGCGGATAACATCACCGGAAGTTTTCTGGTAATACAGTAAATTATAAGGATCGACAGCATTTCTTGTTAATCCAGGTCCCGTTGGATCATAATAAACATATTTCGCCGCGTCCAGTTCGGTTTGATGTGGACTGTTTTCACTCACATAAGGCCACATCACCCTGTCAGGAGATTCTTGATAGTGCTTAAAACCAATACAGTGGCCGATTTCATGGGTAGTTACCATGAGAGGTTTTACAGGAATTGGTAAAGTAAAGGGTTCATTAAAATATCCTGCAATATAACGGGTTCTGAGCAGCGTGGTTGCCTGTAAAATTTCACCTGAAGAGTAACTGGACATCCAGCAGACACCAACTACATTGGGGGTATCAGGATTATTGAAATAACAGTAATCTACCATGTATTGCGTAACTCCAATCGCAGGTCCATGGGTGGGACCGGTGCAGTCGTCTCCCAGAGCGGTCATCCAGTTTTTTGGATTGTATGTATTGTTGGTTTCGTCAGGGATCACTCTTGTTGCAGAAGTAAGATGAGTCGCAAAACCTACCTGCCATTGATCAAGCGCAGCAGCATGGAGTTCAAGATAATTCGTATCATCTGAGGTGGGGTGATACGGATTATAGTTATGTTCTAAGGATATCACGCCATTTGCATTTGTATTTGAAAGCAGAGCTATACCAAGCAGAATCAGAAAATCATGATTATCATTATTGTTTTTACAGCCTGTAAAAAATAAAAGCAGGATTAGCAGTAATGAATATATACGTTTCATATTTTTCCTCTTTATTTAAAAATCAGTTCGAAAATCATTGTATTCATTTAACTGCAAACGAAATTAATTTATCTTTGATAAGAAAAATAATATTAATTAAATTCAGATAAAAAATCACTTGAATCGCATAAAAAATAGAGCAAATAGTCTATTTAACTTTTCAGCATTTGCTTTAAAAAAAATAAACACCTCATAGAGATGTACGATACTATCATGGCAAAAGCATTCTGTCTACTATCAAAATTAATAGCTTTTTAGACCTGTAAAAGCCCGTACATGTTCGCAGAAAAAACAAAGCAGCTCAGAGAATGCTAGAATTTACCGGTCATTCTTTGCATGGAAGACTCAGGTAGCCCGGTTATCAATAAAGTTTGTCGCAATTAAAGAGCTGACATTCAGAAATTATTTTCAGGACAACTTATTTTTGCAGGCGTAATTCGTCCGCTGCAGAAAGTTTCTGAATCCTCTGCCGCAAAATCTAAATAAAAAAATTCGAAAGTAAATTCATAAGGTTTTTTACATTTTTTCAATTACATACAAAATAATAAACGTTCATAATCATTCCATTAAATCTTTTGTTTTTATAAATATTTCTTCCGATCGTCATTCCTGAAATCTTACTCTATGGAAAATATTCATACAGCAAGAGGAACACTGATTTTTATAGAATATTCTCTCTCCTTTATAAATTCAATATTTCCATTTAATCGATTGATTCTGGATGAAATATTTCCTGTGCCGTAACCGTCCTCACTGTTGTCATGTGTAGACAATGCATTAAACGAAAGGGATATCTCTTTATTTTCCAGACCTGGCGTTAATAACCAAATCGACGTTCCTTCTCCGTATTTCAGATCATTGGTGGCTATTTCAATACATACTGAATAAATCTCGGCTGCAACTTTTCTATTGCCTGGTTTGGATAGTATTTCTGAAATTTTATCATCTGATTTAAATTTCAGAGTCCTGTTCTTCAGCGTATAACGGTCAAGCAAAGTTAAATGAAGCCCTAAAGAGAAATCCTGATTTAAAAGAACCAGCCTTTCATAATTTATTAATTGCCCTCTGATGCCCTCTGAAATCTTTTTCACTATTTTAATTAAAGATGTTTTTTCTT
>JAOUOA010000395.1 GCA_029880625.1 Spirochaetia bacterium | reverse complement strand
CGTGGCAATGAACAAAAAAGAACCCAGAAAGTTTTTTATGTTCTGGCCGTTTTATGCGAGAAAATGGTCCGATAACGGCAACCTCAGGGCTCATGCAATTCTTCCGCTGTTCGGCATACCCATGTTTTCCTGGGGCCGCGATAAAAAGGCAGGAAATTTTAATTTGAAGCTTTTCTGGTTCTTTTATCAGTACGGCTACAGTAAAAATCCCCTCATGAAGAAACACGTAATTTTCCCTTTCTGGATTCATTATCGCTTTGGCAGCGAAGACGGCTCATACTACCGCGATTCAAAAATCGTATTGCTGTATGCGAAAATGCAGACACGATCAACTATTGTAGATTCGGATTATCACATTTTTTTCCCATTTTACTGGAATGCAAAAAGGCATTATAAACAGGAAGACGTAAAAGAAAAATATATTAAAATCTGGCCTCTGTTCCATTACCGGAAAGACACTGCCGGGAACAGGCATTTCAGAACTCTGGATCTTTGGCCCTTCCGATCAGAAAAGGTTGACCGCTACTGGGGTCCGATCTGGACTCTATATGAATATGGAAGAATGGATAACGGCGACAGATATCATTCTGTGCTGCTGCGGCTTTTTTCAACTTATAAAAGCGAAAATAGAAGAAGAATTTTCTTGGCCGGATTTGATACAATGAAATCAAAAGATGAATTTTCGATTCAGTTTCTTGGAGGGCTTTTTGGATATTACAGAAAGAAATTCTCCGATGAGGAAGTCTCTCTGGACGGCGTCGCTGAAGAGGACAGAAAGAAAAAAATTAAACGAAGAATCAAACTTTTCTGGTATACTTTCGGAAAAAAAGATAGACATTAAAAAATTTTAAAATATACAGGGAACATTTGAATGTTAACAAAGCTTTTATTCTATTTCTTGAAATTTATTGTTGATCCTGTCAAAGGAGCGGGAGAAACTCTTATCCTTCTTGGCAGAACCTTTCTTGCACTGCCCTATCTCTATTTCAAACTCGGGGAAACAGTCCGTCAGATGTACGTTTCCGGCTATAAAAGTCTTTTTGTCGTCAGTATAGTTGCTGCATTTACCGGTATGATTTTAAGTCTGCAGACAGGCCTTGCTTTGAAAGATTATGGACAGCAGGACCGCATCGGGCAGCTTCTTGTGGTTGCTCTTACCAGAGAAATGTCTCCTTTTATGACTGCGCTCATCCTTGCTGCTGCAGTGGGGTCTGCAATTGCAGCTGAAGTAGGAACCATGTCGGTTTCAGAAGAAATTGATGCGCTTGAAGTGATGTCGATTGACCCTGTAAAATACCTTGTTCTTCCCAGAATTGTCGGATTTACAATTATGGTTCCCGTTCTTTCTGTCTACGGTACAGTCCTTGGAATCCTGGGAGGAGGTCTTGTCGCTTCCACACAGCTGAATGTCGATCCGGATGTTTACTACACCATGGTATTTGCTTCACTGAAAACAAAAACAGGATTGAAAGACATCTGGGTAGGAATGCTTAAAGCGGTGGTTTTCGGTCTGACCATTTCAACAATTTCCTGTCGCCAGGGTTTGAAGGCCAGCGGTGGAGCGATTGGAGTCGGGATCGCCGTCCGTCAGGCAGTTGTGATTTCATTTTTGTTTATTATTACACTTGGATATTTTATTACAGCTCTCTTTTACAGAAAATAATGCATATGGAAAGCTACACAATAAAAAAGTTCCTTGAAAAAAATATTAGCGAAGTGGTTGGCGCTTCATTTTTTATTTTTCTTATCTTTCTGGGTTATTTTACAATGGTTAAAAAAAATATAACTGTTGTAAGCGAACCTCGTTATCTGCCTGTGATTCTTCAATCTGCAGAAAGTCTTAAAATTGGTTCTGCCGTTACTCTTCTTGGGGTCCCTGTCGGAATCATCGGTTCTCTTCATTATGTTCTTCTGGATCTTGAAGGTCAGCCTGTATTGATTGACAGAAAAAACCGTAAATTTATCAAACCAGATCAGAAATTACGAGCAGTTCAGGGTCAGTATGTCGTTGCGGTTCTGGATATTACGCGTAATGTCGAAGTTTACAATAATTACAGCATCGTAACCCAGTATCCGTCGTTATTTTCCGTAAAAACAGTCGATATTCGTCCCGGAAGAAAACAGGACGCCGAAGATCCCATGAATGTCCGTTATCTTTCGCTTCAGGAAGTTCTGAACCTGCGGACAAAAAAAGAAATGCCCCAGGTGCTTCCGGGCGAAGTGGTTCTGCATGCTGAAAATTTCGGAGATCCGCTGTTCCTTTTGACAGAAATCATTCATGAAAATCAAAAGCAGATCAGAACCATCGTAAGCAATATGGCGGAGATTACAGATAAGCTCAATCGAGGAGACGGAAACCTTGCCATGCTGATCAATAAAAGAGGGCTGGAAAGAGAGGCGCTTGATGTTCTGATTCAGGCATCTGTACTTTCTCATGAACTTGAAGAAGGATATGAATCGTACAGGGAAACCAACAGTTTGATTGAAACTTTTAAAACATTATTTGGCATTATCTTTTAGTACCGGGACGGTGGATTTATGATTCAGATGATTGGAGTGAAAAAAAAATTCGGGACCAGAGAAATCCTGAAAGGAGTGGATATCCATGTGGAGAAAGGAGAAACCATGGTTCTTCTGGGCGGATCCGGAACGGGAAAAAGCGTAAGTATCCGTCATATTGTGGGGCTTCTGGATCCTGATGAAGGCGATATTCTTATTGACGGAGAATCCATCGTTACCTGCTCAAAAAGAAGAAGGCAGCAGTTGCGCGCAAGAATGGGGCTTTTATTCCAGAGCGGCGCTCTGATTAACTGGTTATCTGTTTTTGATAATGTTGCCCTGCCCATGAGAGAGCTCAGGCTGAAACCGGAAAATGAAATCCATGAAATTGTTATGGAAAAACTTGCATGGCTGGGACTTCTTCCTGCAAAAGATCTTCTGCCAGGCAATATTTCCGGCGGTATGAAAAAACGTGTGGGATTGGCCAGAGCTCTTACGACAAATCCTGAAATTGTTATGTACGATGAACCGACTTCAGGCCTGGATCCGGTGATGAGTCAGGTGATCAATGAGCTGGTAAGAAGGCTTCAGGAAGAATTAAAAATTACGCAAGTTTGCGTAACCCACGATATGAATTCTGCCTATTACATTGCAGACCGGATCACATTTCTGTATCAGGGAAAAGTCCTCTGTGTCGGCACGCCCGATGATATTAAGAATTCGCAGGATCCCATCGTACAGCAGTTTATTAATGGAAGAACAGAAGGTCCCATGGTGATTGATGCTGCAGATCCTACCAAGAAGAAAAAAAACAGTTGATTGTTTATGGAATGTAATTTACAAGTTGTCTGAAGATTTTATCATCATTACGATCCAGAAATTATTTATGTGTGGGCGAATTTACGACAGAGATTTACGATTCTCAAAGTTTTGTCTGGATTGTAAGAAGTCTTGCAGGACGTCCGAAAATCATGTAAGGCAGGATTTGCGGTTCCGGGAAGATTTGGAATCATCCTTAAAACGTTGAGAATCACAGGCTCATATCTTTGGCAATGTTGAATCAAAAGAATAATGCTGATTAATTTGAGTATTGATATAGA
>JAOUOA010000394.1 GCA_029880625.1 Spirochaetia bacterium | reverse complement strand
TTTGTTTCTGAGGCCGGCGCATCTCCTTCATAAGCTATTTCCGGACCGGCTTCAACAGCAGGGCCAATCTGAGGGTCAAGCTTTCCATGAATATCCAGAACATTTCCGAAATGATTCAGCATTTCGTCTATAATTGATTTTTCTTTCTCCAGCACAGTCTGCTTTTTTTCACTGCGCGATGGGATTGTCTTTTTGATAATTTGGGGGCCTTTTGTTTCTGAGGCCGGCGCATCGGAGGGAAGAGCTTTTTCAGACTGAAAACTCAGAAGCTTTTCTGCACTCATGCCCGGTGTCTCAGAGCCTCCCTCCATAAATTTCATAACTCCAAGTTCAAGAGGAACAAAACGCGATCCTGGATGGATCTGGATTCCCGATGAATGTATTAATTCATGGAGAAACTCTGCAGTTTTTGAAGAGCCCAGTACAGATTCAGCAGCTGTGATTTTTTTTCCTGAAGATCCCCCGTCTTCTGAAGAAGGAGCCGGTGATGATTTTTCCTGATCGTTTCCTTTGATATGATCCAGAGCTTTCTGGAAGTTTCTGGCCAGGTAATCTGAAAGTGCTTTGTCTGGCACAGAAAGAATCTTTGCATAATCGGGAATATGATTGGAAAATTCATCCGGCTTGAGAACTTTTTCATAAAGGAAAGACTGAAGAGTTTTGTAAATCTGACGTTTCTGTTCTGTATTTATGCTTTTTCTGCTTAAGATCGAACTGAACAGTTGGAGATAGGTCCGCCTGAGAACATCAATATTCTCGCTTTTTACCGGTATTCCTGCCATACTCCTTTTTCAGCACAGGGAAAGGAACGGTCAAGAAATTAAAAGACATTCGGAATGAACCAAATCATCTTTCAAAAAAGTCTGTCCCGGCCCTGGACATTAAACGGTGAGATAAATAAATTAAAACAAAAAGCATTCCAGGCGCTTTATTTACCGTAAAAAAACATCATTGAAGGTCTGCAAGCTCTTCGATATCTACACTGCTTCCGCTTTGAATTCCTGGAGTAAGAGATTTTTCTTCAACAATTCGATACCTGAGATATGTATTGCAGCTTGCTTCCTGCGTATAACGCACAAGATCAAAGTCAACGCGAGGGGAGATGAAAAAATTTGAATTTCTTAAGCGCTCGTTGATTTCTTTTTTAATCTGAATTCTGGTTTCAGATCTTTTTTCAAACTGACCCGGCAGAACCAGTTCGTTTCGATAAACAAGTTTTTTGTTCCTGTATACAGCAACGGTCATTTTGATTCTATAATTCAGATTTTTATCAGACATATTTTCCCTCAGATAAATTATCGTCTTCGCACAATGCGAAATTAAAATCAGTGGAAAATTTCTTTCTAAAACAGACAAATTTATTCAGTTTTAATATGCTGAAGAATCATTTTCTGGATTCTTTCTGACATAATCCGGAAGTTTTTACTCCATTCCAGAGATCCATCCGGTCCGACCCGATTGGTAACGGGCATTAATGCGCTGAAAGGAATGTTTGCTCTTGCTGCAGTAAAAGCAAGACCGAATGCTTCCATGTTTTCATATTCATCATTAAATAATTCTTCTGCATGAATGAGGGTAACAGAATCTGGAGAGTTGACAGGTCTGTTTTTCAGCTGAAGTTTTTTTGAAAGATGCAGCCCCAGACTTCCCTGTTCCGTCGTTACAGCAGAAGACATAAGACCCGGGATTTTACTCCTGCCTTCTGCAGATGCAAGATCCTTTTTGCTGAAATGAGTAGCTGAAATAAATTCGAGATTTGAATTTTTATAGGAACCTGCGGATCCGAGAAAAAGCGCTTCGGAAAAATCATCAGTTGATAAAATTTCGCACATGGAAAGCGCAGCTTCAACAGAACCAACGCCGCACTCTCTGACCGAAATGAAGTCTGAAAGATCATCATTTGAAAAATAAATTTTTTTTCCATCCAGAGCTTCCGAAAGAATCCGGATCTCTTCTTTAATTGCACCGAGAATTAATATCATTAATTAAAACGCAGAAAAAATAACACGGAGGAAACTGTCAACCGGGGCCTGTTCTCTTGTATCTTCAAATCCTTCCCTTGCTTCCTGCACCACAACTTCTGCATCATTCACAAGGGTATGGGCCTTGTCATGCAGATCGTCATCATTCACAAGCATCCCCAGCGTTCCTTTACCGGAATTCACTTTATCAGATATTTCAGCAACATTATTGATGGTGCGTCTTACATCAGCGCGATTTTCGGAAATTAAATCCGTAATGCTTGCAATAGGATCTTTTCCAGATTCGCCTGCAAGTTCATGAATTTCATTTGATTTTTTTTGGTCCATCAGATACTCAAGAGCATTCATGTCTGTATCAGAAAGGGAGCCTTTATCCATCACAAGAACAGGAAGCTTGGAATTCGGATGTCCTGCAGTATCAGCGGGTGTTCCCGGATCAATGGCAATCACCCTGTCAGAAAGAAGAGATTCGCTTTTTACGGAAATTCTGTAATTGCGGTAAAAAATTACAGGCTGTCTTAAATTTACTGAAACGGCGACTTTCTGAGAAACTCGGTCAAGGGAATGATCAGGAACAGTTTCGTCATTTGAATTAACTGAGACCAGAGTGATTTCTTCAATATTCCCCATGGGAACACCCAGTACAGTAATCCGGGTTCCTTTTTTGAGTCCTTCTGCATTTTCAAAAAAGATCACAACCTGTTTATCCTTTTTCGCAAAAGGCCCTTCGTCTGAAATGATTGTAAAGTACCCTACGATAACAAGAGCCCCGAAAAACATTGTCCCCACCAGTATATTCTGCAGCCAGTTCATATTTACAATCCTACCATAATTAATAATCTAAAAAGGCTTTCATAAGGCGTGCCTTCCCTTTTATCTTCTGAAGATTTACGCATATCTCTTACCACAACTTCTCCTTCATTGACAAGAGTATGCGCATCATGATGCAGTTCGTCATCATTTACCAGCAGTCCTGCCGTTCCCTTTCCTGTATTGATTTTATCGGTAATCTGTGCAGTATTGCGGATTGTTCTGCGTACATCGTGTCTGTTTTCAGCAAACATTCCGGCAATAACGGCCAGTGGATCCTTTCCAGATTCACTGGATAGTTCATGAACCTCCATTGATTTTTTCTTTAAAAGGAAATAATCCAGCGCAGTCATTCCTCCGAGATCGTCTTCTTTAATAAAAAGAACAGGCAGAGCATGGTTTTTTTCTTTTGTTTTCATATTTACCGCTGATCCGGGATCAAGGGCAATTACTTTCTGCTCTAGCAGAGATTCATTTTTCACCTGAATTTTATAGTTACTGTAAAAAACGAACGGCTTTTTGACTCCTGCAGTAACGGCAACTTTATGTCCGGGATAAACGCCATTGACTTTTTTCCGGTCTTTTCCTTCTACAGGAATCAGATTGATCTGTTCGATTCTTCCTACCTGAATTCCGAGAAGAGTAATTTTGCTTCCTTTTTGCAAGCCCTGGGCATGATCCAGATAAATAATAATATGGCTGCCCTCTTCTGCAAACGGGCCTTCATCAGAAACAATGGTAAAATACCCGAGTAGCGATAATGCTCCAAGAAGGGTAATCCCAACCAGCAGATACTGATAATATTTCATGCA
>JAOUOA010000393.1 GCA_029880625.1 Spirochaetia bacterium | reverse complement strand
CCTGGTTTTAAAAGACGGAAAATTTCTTTATAAACTGTAGTTTTATTTTTTGCATGGTTGATGGTGCAGTTCGATATGATTACGTCAATTTCTGCATCTTTAAGTGGAATGGAGTCAATTTCTGCATTGATGAATTTTACGTTTTCAAGACGAAGCTTTCTTCTGTTGGTTTCTGCAGTATTCAGCATTTCTTCAGTAAAATCGACACCATAGGCAAAACCCTCAGGACCGGCTTTTCTGGAAGCTTTCATTACATCGGTACCGCGACCGGAGCCTAAATCCAGAAAAAACTCGTCTTTCTGGATATCTGCATATTCAAAAGCTCCGCCGCAGGAAAGAGAGCAGCAGGAAGAAGCGGCTTCTGCGTATCTGATATGGATGGCAGTTTTTAGAGATTCGTTGTTTTGTATGGTTTTAGATTCCATAAATCATTTTCAAGAATTATTGTATCGGGTCAATCCTTTTCATGCAGGAAGTCCCATTAATTTCCTTTCCTTCTCATGAATTTTCAAATTGTCAATGTATTTTTCTGCATTGATTCCTGCAATGCAACCGTCTGAAACAGCAGTGGCTGCCTGGCGGATTTTTTTAGATCTGATATCTCCCGCAGCATATACGCCCGGCAGGTTTGTTTTCATATCTTCATCCGTTAAGATATAACCCCAGTGATTTTTATCCAGAGCATCCGGCAGATGAACTGCATTGGGCACCATGCCGATAAAGATGAAAATTCCGTCTGTGATGAGTTCAGATACTTCGCCGGTTTTTGTATTTTCAATTTTAACAGACATCTGATTGTTTTCTGCTGCTTCAAAACTTCTGGGTTCACTGTTCAGTATAAAATGAATTTTTTCGTTTTGATGAGCATGTTCCTGGGCTGTTTTATTTGCCTGAAGTTCGTCAAACTGATGGACGATTGTTACTTTAGTTGCAAACCGTGTCAGAAAAAGAGATTCTTCAATTGCAGAATTTCCTCCGCCAATGACCACGACTTCTTTTCCGTCAAAGTATTTTCCGTCGCAAGTTGCACAGTAGCTGATTCCTTTTCCTCTGTATTCAGATTCTCCCGGTATTCCAAGTTTTCTTGGATCAGCTCCCATCGCAAGAATGACGACAGGAGATTCAAGCTCCAGGTCTTCATCGATCTGAATATAATGAGTTTCGCCAATTTTTGAGCATTTCAATGATGTAATGTCAACAGCGGCAAGAATTTCGGCGCCGCTTTCTTTAGCCTGTTCCAGCATTTTATGCGAAAGTTCCCATCCGGGTACAGGTCCGCCGGTTCCCGGGTAATTAGAAATCATATGAGTTGTTGCAACCTGTCCGCCGGGCAGAGCCGGATCAATTAAAATTGTATTTAATTTAGCCTGGGCAGAATAAATAGCTGCCGTAAGTCCCGCAGGGCCGCCGCCGAGAATGATCACATCCGCTTTGCGATTGGTTTTTTTTCTTCGGGACATGACATTCTGAAAGACTTCAGGGGAAACCATATTTTGAATGGTATCTTTCAGTTCCTGTTTGCGAATTCCGCCGCTGAGGCGTTTGGCGACTTCCCTGCCATTGTTGAAAAATAGGAGTGTAGGGCTGGACTGGACGTTCAGCTGATTTGCAAGGGACCTGTTTTCCTGACGAAAAACTTTATAAAAATAAATATAATCAGAAAATAGTTCTGCATATTCTTCAAATTTAGAAGCAAGAGCCTCGCAGGGCGGGCATTCAGTTGAATAAAAATCAAGAATTACAGGTTTGTCAGAACCTGTAACCAGAGTTTCGAATTGACTTTCGTTTATTTCAGTAACATGTTTTCCCATTTTTTTTACACCGAAGCTTAAGTTTATTATAATATTCTAAATTTCATTATTCCTGTTTCACTGCCAGAATCAAGGTTTTTCATTTTAACAAATTGTATGGAATTCTTTTATAAAAATATTTAAGAATAATTTCAATTATCAGATATCCTGGCAAACAATCTCAATGTTTGCTAATTTTGATTCATAACCGGGTGTTTGGTTTCAAAATTTTTCCATTTTCCATTTATTTTCTTCATTATATGGAGAGTTGTAGTGATGCAGGGAAGCATATTGAAAAATAATCCTGATTTTTACGATGGATCAGATGCTTTTTTTAAGCGGAGAATTAATGTATAAGAATTAGATGATTTTTAAATCTTTTTGAATCAGATAAAAATAATTAAATAAATATAATTTATTCAAAAAAAGATTGATATGATTTCTCTCTACGAAAACATTAAAACATTATAAAGAAAAGAGATGATCTGGAATATTATGTCTGTAGCGACTGCCCTCAGGTGCAGAACGTGTTTCCTTTTGCGGTTGTCTTTTTAGATGAATTTTTGATGGTGATTGGATTATGAAAAAAGTACTGGTGCCTCTTGCTGATGGTTTTGAAGAAATGGAAGGAATCATCATCATCGATATTTTGCGCAGAGCCGGGATTAAAGTGATTACAGCCTCCCTGAAGCCCGGAGAAGTGAAAGCTTCGCGCGGTACCCGACATCTGGCTGATGCATTTTTGCCGGATGTTCAGGATGAAGACTATGACATGGTTGTTCTTCCCGGAGGCGGGCCCGGAGCAAAAAATCTTGAAGCAGACCCTGTCTTGAAAAAAATTCTTGAAAAAATGAATCTTAACAAAAAATCCATTGCTGCAATTTGTGCAGCCCCCAATGTCCTTCGCAATCAAGGCATCATTAAAGATGATGATCTGTACACACAGTATCCGAATATCGTGGATGGAGGAGCCGGGGGGGCTTACAGCAGTAAAAGAGTTGTTAGAACGAGAAATATTACAACCAGTGTCGGCCCTGGGTCAGCTTTTGAATTTTCCCTGGATCTTGTGGAACAGCTTCTGGGACATGAGGCTGAAAAAAAGGTTAGAGATCCTCTTTATCTTCCTGAGGAAATTAAATAGATAGCAATGTTCAGGATTTAATAATTCACTTGTTCATTTATTTTAATGAAAGTCTGTATGGAGATAGATTATATCATTCATGGAATGATATAATCTTATGTTTTGTTGCGGCGTTGGGATTATTTTGAAAAAGCTCAGAACAGATGATTCATTTGCATGAATTGCAGCTGTAGAAAAAAGGGTATTTATGTCAGAAAAGTATTTTAGAATTTTTTTCGGTTCCTTGATTATTTTCGTTCTGTATTTTGATCTAAATTATGTGATGTACGGTATGATCGCATGCCTTGTTTTTGAAGGTGTTACGAATTTGCGTCTTACGCTGATTCTATCTCGAATCCGCTTCGGAAACCTGAATTATGTCAATGTAAATAAAGGATGGAAGATAAATTTTGATGCCGAGAGGATGTGGCGCTTCGGCGTTGCCTTGAGCCTTTTTCTGACCTATGTGGTTTTCGCGGAAGTGATGTGGTTTTTTCCCTGGTTTATTGGTTTTATGCTCATAATAGCAGGCGTTACTAATTTATGCGCCCTGGTGATGTTTTTTAACTGGATTGGTTTTAAGAATGTTCGTCCTGCAGCCTGTTTTGATCAGGTAGACCGGAAAAAAAACGTTTCTGATGACTGGACACGAAACTGGGATGTAAGTATTGCTGTGCGAATAACATCAATAATTTTATGGATTTTAA
>JAOUOA010000026.1 GCA_029880625.1 Spirochaetia bacterium | reverse complement strand
TGAACTTTGTGCTGCTTGCAGAATTTACCCATGGATTTTTACAATGAGATTCCGGATTTTTTCATATCCGGCCCATTCCGTGTATGAAAAATTATGGTTGATTGATGAAAATTTTGCTTTTTTGATTCCATCATAAATTCTAATGAAGGTGAATTATGCTGACTGAAAATCAAACTGCCCCGGATTTTAAATCCGTCAATCAGGATGAGAAATTCATCCAGCTTTCCGATTATAAAGGAAAACAAAATGTAATCCTATATTTTTATCCAAAAGATGATACGCCAGGATGCACCATTGAAGCCAATGATTTTACAGCCAGGATATCAGAATTTGCTTCAAATGATACTGAAGTCATTGGCGTGAGTCAGGATTCCTGCGAAAGCCACAGAAATTTTATCGAAAAATTCAGCCTGAAAATTCAGCTCCTTGCTGATGTTTCCGGAGAAGTATGCGAAGCCTATAAGGTTATTCAGGAAAAAGAAAAGAACGGTGTGAAAAAAATGGGGATTGTACGTTCTACCTTTATAATAGATAAAGACGGAATGATCCTGGAAGCAATGTACGGCGTTAAAGCAGAGGGTCACGCAGAAGAAATTCTTGCGAAAGTAAAAAATCTGTAAGCACAATCATGGGGTTGTGTGCCGGGGAGCCAGAGATTTAACTTGACATATCTTTTTTGGTGTTAACACTGTATGGATGATCTTCTTTTCACGATTCCAATTTAAAAATCCCGGCAAATTTGTCGCTTTTTTTTCTCTCTTTTCCTGTCTGTCTTTTGCCAGTCTGTCACTGTATGCTGAAAAACATCCGATGTACAGTTTTCTTGAAACGGATCATCAGCCGCTTGATACAGAACGCCTCTATCCCGCCGCTTCAGGCGGAGATCCTTTTGTGATGTATCTTTTGAGCCGCTATTCACCGGAGGGCAACTATATTATTCACAAGTTAAAGACGATGGAAAATCTTCCCTATATGAAAAACGGTAAAATTCCCGATTACTGGTTTTCTAGAGGGAAAACCAGGGAAGGTTCCCTGCGTTCTCTGCAGGTAATCGGGCATGAAGGCAATCACGTTATTACGTCTCATACAGCGGTCTATGATAAAGATACAAAAAAGATTGATACTTCTATCGAATCCCGCAGTAACGTGTACTGGATGGCATATTATATGGGAGAGAGGAAAAGAATTTTTGTGAAGAAGACGAAAACCTTTCCTTCCAGAGAAATTCGAAAAGAACTTCCGTCCTTTATAACAAAAAACAGTGATTCAAAAAAGGTCGTCGGCCCCGGCAAGAATTACTACGAAATTTATATCTATCCTTCGAATATAAATCCTTCAACTCAGTCTTCGGGGATTTACGGTCTTGTTGACGAATTCAATTCCTACTATCACGGGAAGCGTGTGGTTCTGGATATGTATAGGTACTGCCTCAAAGAGAGGCCGTTTCCTGCTGCTGAAAAAGTTTGGGGGGTGTTCCTTCAGGAAAATCACAGCAATTATCTTGCCTATTTTGAATTCAAACTCTATATTTAACCTACTTCCTGTATGCGAAAGAGAATCATCCCGGGGTCTACAAAGAATTAATTCAAAACAAACCTTTGATCGCCGCATTTTTAATGGCAGACCGGAATCATAAAAATTTAATAAAAGAGTTCGCCGATCTGGAAAAAAGGGTGAAAGAAGATGTCGCCTCAATGGGGATTAAAGTTGAGGAAAAAGGTGATAATATGCTGGCTCTTGGAGGTGAATACGTGGTGCATGATCTTCATGCAATAAAAAATTATAATCAGGTTCTGGGAAGCCCTGCATACAAAAATATGGAAAAATTTCTGCGTAAGGATCTCTGGAAAGACTGAAATATTTTTACTTTTAATTGTTTATCTGCTGCCTGCGCCGCGAATGGATATAAAAATTGGAAAGTTTTGCAAGACAAGTGTCTTTCGGTTACTTTTTTTTATGAGGCAACATGTCACTTCCGATAATGTATATTATGTCAAATAATGGGTAGGACGTTTTTCTGCTATTCAATACATCCTTTATACGGGGAACTTTCCTGGATCTACATAAGTGATGGAGCTTACTCCGAACATGGTCCTTTAATTTCACAAACCTCTGTGTCACTCAGGCCGCAGGAAGAGTGTAAGGCAATCTCTTTGTTTCATCTGGTTCGTAATAGGGACTCTCCGGTCTTCTTTGCTCAAGGCAAACATCTGCCATCACTAAAAAAAACTTAACAGAAATCAATTTTAAGGGATATTTCTGCAGGAAATAGTTGTTTTCACTTCCGATAATGGAAGATAAAAAAATATTGTAAAATTTCAGAAGTAAAAATAAGTGTCTTTAAAATTTGAGGTGATTTTATGATTAAAAGAATGTTTTTAATAAAGGTTTTTGTACTTTTTTTAGCATCTTTTTTTATAACAGGCTGTCCTGAGACAGAATCTAAAGCAGAAGAGTTAATGCTAATTTTAGGAGTTCTCGGCAGTGCCCAATCACCTGTTCCCTCTGTTTCTCCTGATCCATCTGTTGTAACCTGGACCGATCTTCAAACAAAAATTGCTGTGTCCGGCGCACCATCCTGCAGTACCTGTCATAATGGAACCGGGCCTGCATCTGTAAATTTAACTAACTTTACAGCTGCCGGCGTAAATGCATATCTGGGTGTTTGCCCATCAACAAGTCCTACCGCCAATAAGTTAATCAATAATTTAAGCCCTGGTGGGAAAATGTATAATGTAAATTCTTCGGCTGCACTATCACGCAATGCAATTGCAGGCTGGATACAAAATGGATGTCAAAATTAATAATGCTTCTGAACTTATCGGAAGATTTTTCTGAAAATTCTACGCATTTTTGAATTGGAGCAGCTCCTGCGTTCTGTTTTGCCTCCTGGTAGAAGCGAAATGATATCCAACTATAAAAATCGCTTCTCGCGCGCAAACTCAGGATCATATGCGTCCATGATTTCGTTGAGTTTCGCAAGGAAAAAATCCAGAGTACCGTCGGCATCTCTGCGAATCAGAAAAGAAAAAAGCGATTCATCCAGCTGATACCTTCCCGGGATTAAAGGAAAAAGTCCTCCTGTAAATAAGCTGTAAGATAAAGTTTGATAGGGTCTCTCAGTGGGAAATGCAGTGTTTTCGTCGGTGTAAGGTGAATCAGCGCCATGCTTTTCAAGTTTGATACGGTATTTATCGAATTGATTTCGGACTGTCAGCATTTGATGGATATCAATTACCTTGCTTCGAAAAATATCTTTGAGAATCGTATCATAAATTGTCTGGAATCTGACGCCGTGGACTTTGAGATCCTGATCAATACGGAACGAATTTGAAAATCTTCTGACATTTTCCATATTGTAAGAAACGACTGCCCATTTTTCTCTGCTGCCGTCAGAATAATTGTACGTAACATCATGTACAGAATCAATGATTTCGTAACCAAGGGCATCTGAAGCGCAGCGTTTGACCTGATTGTAATATTTCGCAGTGGTGGTTTGAAAAAAATTGAAATGTTTTAAAAGAACTCCTGGTTTCCACGCCATAATGCAGAAAGCTTCATGGCTCAGGATCGAAAGGGCCGAAAATGGCATATATTCTTTCGGTTTGATCTTCAGTCCCAGAGGGGGATTTTCAATTCCAGAAACCTTTTCTACATCCCAGTTACCGTATTTCTGAAATGCTGCGGCTATCGCATAAATGAATTTAGGAGGGATTACAGTTTGATCGTACTTTTCTTTTGTTTTCAGATGGGCATTAAAAACCCAGCCTGTTTTTCCCCCGGCCGTTATCTCCACCCAGGCGCCGGGTCTGCCGGCAATGGTTTCTGATCTGCCTTTTTCTCCTGTCAGAAGCACCATGGATCCCTGTCTCAGAACCTGGATTTTTTCTCCATTTTTTCCGGCTTCTGCCCGGAGAACCAGTCCGGATGGAGCGCTGATATATCTTTCCTGATTTTCTGGCGGTTCTGGTTTGCAGTTCATGAATATTGCAGGAATCATAAATAAGAGTAAAAATATTTTTGAATGCATATTGCCCTTCTGTCTGATATTCAGTATCTTTCAATAAAAATTGATGTGAATTCAGAGCATTCGGAAATTATTTCCTGTTCTATGCAACAGAATATTCGTCTGATTGTTTACAGCAGACCTGGAATTAAATGTATCTGTATCATCGGTACCTGGAAAAAGGATACAGTGTCAGACTGATTCCCGGAAACTGAAGATTTATTATAACCAGATTTGATTCAATCAGGAAAAAATCTTTTACCGTTATATAAACTTTAGAATAAAAAAAATGAAATTTGTTGAAGAAAAAAAAGAACTGTACTTTGAAAATGAAAAACGCTCCAGTTTTCTTTATGAAGGTATAATTATTGTTTCATGGAAAAGGGGCGTCGATATTACCGAAGAAGACGCAAAGGATACCATGCTTTATGCAGTAGATCACTATATGCCGGGCGGAAAACTGATGCCGACAATGGTGGATCTGACTCTTATCAACTCAATGACGCGCGAATCCAGGGAATATTTTCAAAATACAAATACTTCAACATCCACAGCTCTTGCCCTTGTTGTTTCCTCCACCCTGAGCCGCGTGATTGGAAATATTTTTCTTTCAATGAACCAAAGCGGTATCCCTCTTAAATTATTTAATACAAGGGATCAGGCCCTGGAATGGCTCCGCAACTACCCTTAGAGAATTACTGAATTTCTGCTTGAAACCGGCTTGTCATTGACCGGCTTTATGATTAAATTGCCTGGAATCTGAAAATCTGGAAATGACTCAAAGAATCTGAGAAAGATTTCCAGAGATTAAATTTAAGCAGGAAATTATTTCTATAATGGGAAAGACTGAAAAAGCATCTTTTGATTCATCGGAGGCCCAGAATATAAAAAAAAAGCAGCTGCTCGGTGAATTAAGAAAAATCCTTCCCGTTCAGAGAATTCTTTACAGCGAATCTGAGATGCGGCCCTATGAATGCGACGGCCTTTCCGTATATACAAATTTACCCCTTGCTGTAGCGATCCCGGATACACTAAAAGAACTGAAGAGTATTCTGGCAGTGTGTAGAAAGTATGATGTTCCTGTTGTCTGCCGGGGCGCAGGAACCGGTCTTTCAGGCGGAGCTCTGCCTCTTTCAAACGGCCTTCTGATTTCAATGGCACGTTTCAATCAAATTCTTGAAATTGATCCGGAAAATCGCACCGCAAGATTACAGCCCGGCGTCAGGAATCTTACTGTCTCGCAGGCCGCCGCCCAATATAATCTTTACTATGCTCCTGATCCTTCATCACAGATTGCCTGTACGATTGGCGGAAATATCGCAGAGAATGCAGGAGGGGTGCATTGTTTGAAATACGGTCTGACGGTGAACAATCTTCTCCAGGTAAAAGTTCTTACAATGGAAGGCGAAATCATAACAGCCGGAGGTACAGGTTTCGACAGCCCGGGCTATGACCTGAGAGCTCTGTTTACAGGTTCTGAAGGGATGCTGGGAATCATCGTTGAGGCTCTGGTAAAGCTTCTGCCTGTCCCGGAATCAGCGCGAGTGCTTCTTGCTTCCTTTGACGATATAAAACAGGCAGGCGATGCCGTTGCTGAAATCATAGCATCGGGGATCCTGCCTGCAGGACTAGAAATGATGGATGAACTTGCCGTTCAGGCAGCCGAAGAATTTGCCCATCCGAATTATCCTTCCGATGCAAAAGCAGTGATCCTCTGCGAGGTGGATGGATGCGAAGAGGAGACGGCATCGGATATTGAAAAAGCAAAGCAGATCTTTCTTCGCTCAGGAGCAAAAAACGTCCGTCTTGCTGCAGATGAAGAGGAAAGAACACGGATGTGGGCGGGCAGAAAAGGAGCGTTCCCTGCTGTCGGAAGAATTTCCCCTGACTATTACTGTATGGACGGGACCATCCCCAGAAAAAAACTCGGTTCCATGCTTGAATCCATTTCTGAGATGTCAGGTCGGTACGGTCTTCGCGTTGCAAATGTATTTCATGCAGGTGACGGGAATCTGCATCCTCTGATCCTTTATGATTCAAACAGCCCTGACGAATTGAAAAAAGCAGAGCGATTCGGCGCAGACATTCTGGAACTCAGCGTTGCTCTGGGAGGCAGCGTTTCTGGAGAACACGGTGTCGGTATGGAGAAGCTTGATCAGATGTGCTACCAGTTTGCCAATCCTGAACTGGAAACATTTCATGAAATCAAAAAAGCTCTGGATCCTCCCGGTCTACTCAACCCGGGCAAGGCAGTCCCTCTCCTCTCCCGCTGTTCGGAACTGGGAGGGATGCATGTGCATGAAGGGAATCTTCCCCATCCGGATCTGGAGAGATTCTGATGGAATACCAAGATCTTTCTGAAATCATAAAGCAATCCTATAAAAACGGAACCCCTCTTCGCATCACAGGGTCGCAAACAAAAAATTTTTACGGCGCAGCGCTGCATGGAGAAAAGCTTTCTGTACTGGATTATTCAGGAATTGTGGATTATGAGCCTTCAGAGCTGGTTCTTACTGTTAAAGCAGGGACTCCTCTCCGGGAAATTGAAGAACTTCTTCGTTCCAGAGGGCAGATGCTTGCATTTGAACCGCCGCATTACGGTGAGAATGCTACACTGGGTGGATCTCTTGCCTGTGGATTTTCAGGCCCGCGCAGGCCTTTTGCTGATTCTGCAGGATCTTATACACTGGGTGTTAAAATCTGCGACGGAAGAGGCCGAATTCTTTCCTACGGCGGAAGGGTTATGAAAAATGTTGCAGGATACGATGTTTCGCGTATCATGACCGGATCCATGGGCACTCTGGGTGTTCTCCTTGAAATTTCCCTGAAGGTTCTTCCCCTTCCGGATTGTGAACTGACTTTGAAAAAACAGATGGGTTTATCAGAAACAGCCGAATTTTTCAGCGCCATCGCGCGAAAGCCCTTTCCACTCAGCGGAGCCGCATGGGTAGATGGCGCAGTATACGTGAGACTTTCCGGAAATGAAAGGGCTGTAGCAAAAGCATCCCGGACAATTGGATATGATGAAAAGAACATTCACGGCCATGCTCCTGCCGATAGAATGTCTGATTTCTGGTATCATTTAAAAGAACATACCCTTCCTTTCTTCAGCAGCGATGAAAATCTATGGAGGCTGTCTCTCTCTCAGACCTGGCCATTTTCTTCTGATCGAGTTTCAGAATCTGATATCATTCTGGACTGGATGGGAGCTCTCCGATGGATCAGAGATCCTGTAGATCCTGAAAAAATATTCAGCGAAGCAGAAAACGCGGGGGGACATGCCGTGCTATTTCGCCGGAGACCGGAGATGATGAACAGTTCCGATTACTTCATGAAACTCGGCCCTGAAGCCTTAAAAATACACAGACGTATAAAAAAGATTTTTGATCCCGGCGGAATTTTAAATCCGGGACGGATGCACAGGGAGTTTTAATTGAAAACATCGGCGGAAATACCTGTCCCCTCCCTCCATGGCAGCCAGGCGTTAAGGGCAATTCAAACCTGCGTCCATTGCGGTTTCTGCAATGCCGTTTGTCCCACTTACAGGGTTTTCGGCGATGAACTGGAAGGACCCAGGGGAAGAATTTATCTGATCAAAGACCTGCTGGAGTCAAGAGCGAAGCCAGAAAAAATCAGAAAGCATCTGGACCGCTGCCTTCTTTGCAGAGCATGCGAAACGGCCTGCCCTTCAGGTGTGAAGTATCATGAACTTTTTGAATTCGGACGCGTCATTACCGATGAAACCCGTCCTGCCGCAGGAAGGTTCATCCGCTGGATTCTCAGGAAATTTTTACTTTCAAAACGCCTCACTTCAGCAGCATTTTTTCTTGGAAGGATTATGAAGCCTTTTCTTCCTCATTTCGCAAAATCTGCAATGTCAAATTCCGGGAAACGTTCAGATCCTGTAATGCCGATTTTCCCAAAAAGAAAGATGCTGATCTTAAAAGGCTGTGTACAGCCGGGGCTGGATCCAGAAATTGACAGAAAAACCATTCAGGTTTTCTCTGATGCAGGAATCAGACTGGATACTACCGAAGGTTCCGGCTGCTGCGGAGCCCTGAGCGCTCATATGGGAGCTGAGAATGAAGCGAAAGAACTAATCCGCAGAAATATCGATGAATGGTTTGAAAAGCTTCAAAGCGAATATGAAGCCCTGCTGGTTACGGCAACAGGATGCGGTTCTGTAATCCGCGAATACTCTCAGATTCTTGCTGATGATGAAGCCTACAGAGAACGTGCTGATTACGTTGGGAAACGCACTTTTGATCCCTCCGTGGTTCTTCTAAAAGAAAAAGGCCTTGAATATCAAAAATCCCCATCTGCAGAAAATATCCGGAATATTGCCGTGCAGAATCCCTGTACTCTTCAACATTCGCAAAATAGTTCCGGAATTCTGGAACAGATACTGCAACAGGCCGGCTTCAATCTTGTTCCGGAATTTGAACCAACACTCTGCTGCGGTTCTGCAGGTTCCTATTCCATACTCAATAAAAAAATTTCCCTTGAAGTTCGCACGCATAAAATCAAATCTCTTATGCACAGCAGCCCTGAAGCTGTTGTCAGCTCCAATATAGGCTGTCTGATTCATTTAAGAGCGGGAATGGGAATTCCCGTATTTCACTGGATTGAACTGATTGAAATTAAAAGATAAATATTTTCTTGATTGCAGAGCTTCCTTTTTTTTTATACCGAAAAACTGTCTTGAAAAGATCTGCATGAATGATTTTTAGTTTTTCACTGCGGGGAATAAAAACTGCAGATCATGTTTCCTGTAATTTATTTAATAAAGGATTTTTAATTTATGAATGTTAAAGATATACAGCCCTTTGTACCGCCTCTCAGGACGCTTCTCGGTCCCGGTCCGAGTGATGTGCATCCACGAGTTCTTGAAGCAATGTCCCGGCCTACAATCGGCCATCTTGATCCTTCTTTTGTTGCCTTGATGGACGAAATTAAAGCTCTGCTGCAGTATGCATTTCAGACAGAGAATCAGCTTACCATACCGGTTTCCGCTCCGGGTTCTGCAGGTATGGAAAGCTGTTTTGTCAATCTCGTCGAACCGGGAGATAAGGTAATTGTATGTATTAACGGCGTTTTCGGAATTCGAATGAAAGAAAATGTTGAAAGAGCGGGCGGAATTGCAGTGACCCTGGAAGAACCCTGGGGACGCGCTGTGAATCCTGAAAACCTGGAGCGTCTTCTTGAACAGAATCGTGATGCAAAAATTGTCGCTTTCGTGCATGCAGAAACTTCCACCGGTGTGCTTTCCGATGCGGAAAAAATCTGCAGTACAGCAAAAAAATTCGGCTGTCTTACAATAATGGATACCGTAACCTCCCTCGGAGGTATGCCCGTGAAGGTCGATGCCTGGGGAGCCGACGCTGTTTATTCAGGAACTCAGAAATGCCTTTCCTGCACACCGGGGCTTTCTCCTGTCACAATAAGTGCCAAAGCTGTTGATAAAATTAAAAACCGAAAATCAAAAGTTCAGAGCTGGTTTCTTGATTTCAATCTGGTCATGGGATACTGGGGCGAAAATGCAAAGAGATCCTATCACCATACTGCCCCGATCAATCCTCTGTACGGACTGCATGAATCGCTTCTCATCTTAAAAGAAGAAGGACTGGAAAATTCCTGGGAGCGGCATAAAAAGAACCATCTTCTTTTAAAAGAAGGATTGGAATCTCTGGGACTGAAATTAATTGTTCCGGAAGAAGAAAGGATCTGGCAACTGAATGCTGTATCGGTTCCTGAAGGCGTTGACGAAGCTCTTGTAAGAAAAAAGCTTCTTGAAGATTATAATCTTGAAATTGGCGCGGGTCTCGGCGATCTGGCAGGAAAAATCTGGCGAATCGGCCTGATGGGGCACTCCAGCAATGAAAAAAATGTAACGTACTGTCTTGCAGCCCTGGGCAATGTCCTTCGCGAAATGGGAGCAGCTTAAGTTCACCTGTTTGTCAGCCGGATTCTTCTTCTTTAGAATAAAAAAGTTAAGGAATTTTCTCTGAAGTATATGAAAGAGATGCTGATTTTAAGCTGTATTGATTCCGGGATATATGATTTGCAATCTTCACGATATTTTTTCCTGAACGTTTTGCATCATATAAAGCCTGGTCAGCCCGTAAAATAATATCCTCAACACAGGGATCACTTTTTTCCATCGTTGATATTCCCATGCTGACTGTGGATTTAATTGTGTTATGGTTAAAAAGTATTGACCGGGATTCAAATATTTTACGGATCCTCTCAGAAATATCAAAGGCATCGCTGAATGAAGTTTCCGGCAGAAGAAATAAAAATTCTTCTCCGCCGTATCTGCATATTACGTCGGAATCACGCAGCTGTTCTAAACATATGTTTGAAAACAGCTGCAGGGTCTTGTCTCCGGCGTAATGTCCGTATGTATCATTGATTGTTTTGAAATTATCAAGATCGGCCATGATGAAGCAAAGCAGATTGTTGTTCCTGCTGTGGCGTTTAAATTCATGCTCTGCCATTTCCATAAAACGCCAGCGGTTATAGGTTCCGGTCAGCATGTCCCTGGTTGCCATTTTTCTTAATTTTTCTTCCAGCATCATTCTTTGCGAAAGATCTTTTAATAAATCCTGTTTCAAGAGAAATGCAGAACGCGAAAAACGCTGCATAATATTTTTACTGATGAGAGCGACGGCATTGGTGCTGAGAAGAAAAACAATATTGGAGATAATGTGTGTTGTATTATTGATTTGAGTAATTCCTTCAAAATAAATTGAAGTGAAGATATAGGACCCAATCAGCGCCAGGCCCGTTGATACTGCGTAAACTGAATTCAGATAGGTTGTTGTGTAGAGAGCGAAAGTAATGAGAATCAATGAGGGGTGGTAGTTCTGCCAGGACATATGATCCGGCGGAGAAGAAATAGCAATCCCCTGGACACCTAGGCCGAAGATGAAATATTCGAATATAATAATCGTATTGTATTGCCGAAGAAAAAAACTGCTTTTTCGAATGGTCACGTATATGACAGAAAGGGTCATGAAAAGTACAGTAAGCCGGATGATCCATGCTGGGATATTCAACGATGGCGCAAACATAAGATCAACAATTCCAAAAATAGAATAAATTACCGCTGCAGCTATGGATACATCTCTTGCCGCTTTTATTTTTTCTTCCCCAAGATCATTTTGGAAATCTTTTTCCAGATCTTTTGTAAATTTTTCTTTCATAAGTGAATCTCGAAACTAACTATATTTTTGATCGAAATATTCTACCATAGTTCATATAAATGTCGTCCTGAATTTAAACCCAGGACATTTTTTTTATAGAAATGGGATTTTTACCCGTAACAACCAATAAAATTAATGCAATAGGACTAGAAATTTTCAGGCATTGAGAGGGTGTCATTTTATGATAATAAAAATAACTGCGGGAATTATGAAAAAAAAATTTTTTAATATCTTCAATACAAATATATTTTTGCACTCACATCAGGTGGATAATCGATATCAGGGCAGGATGGATTTCAAAGAACTTAATTTCAATTTTTTTCCTGTTGTTGTCCATGATTTCTGAAGATTCCATTTTAAAAAATCCAGACTCAACCAGATATTCAAGTTCACGCTTCATTCGCTTTAATGACGGAGGACTGAATTTTACTGTCATCTGGGGTTTTTCTTCTTTAACACGAAGGAGTTCCTGCCAGAAAAATGTCGGTGTGCTGTCAGTATAAAACCCTCTGATTTTTGTCAGGGCGTCAAACTGCATGCGTGAAATCTGAATATTGTTTTTAAATAAAACAGCGTTTCCTTTATGCTCAAAATTAATTTCAAATTTTTGTACCATAGATGGAAAATTGTCCTTCCCATTAAAAAAGAAAAAGATTTGGCTTTTGCCCATGATTTATTTTCCAGAAATTGGAAAATATTGTATATTAAACCTGATACGGACAAGGTTCTTTATTAAAAAAGAAGGGCGGTTATGGAAATATCAGAATTCATTGCAAGGACAATCTCCATTATCTATCTTTCAGCAGGGATTGCTGGTGCAGTTTTTCCTGGATTGATTCCGGCGATTTCATTTCCTTTTTTAAAGTCCCGTTTCTGGAGTATCCCAATGATCCTTTTCGGCCTGGTATTTTTTTATTTTGGTATTATCATCAGTTAGCATGCGAAAGATATTTATTCGTAAATAAAATTTTGATCTTCCTGAATTTCATCCCCTCTTATGGGACCTGTCCGGGAATTTATTTTTGAGCGCTCTGGAATGTCCTCTGAATTTTTAAATGGTACAGAATGGCTCTGTCAAAGGGAGCCCAGAGAGCTGCTCGTACGCCGATTTTTTTCAGAGCTTCATTCGTCCAGGAATTGCACGTATAAAAAAGATGATACGAACCTTCTGCTTCATAAAAATTATCATTGAGTCCATCGTAAGTACAGCAGGGAATTCGGATAAATTTTCCGTTCCTGTCTTTTTGGAATGAGGATTGAATATATTGAACCAGAATTCGGTACTGTTCCAGGCTGATTGATATTTTATATTTA
>JAOUOA010000392.1 GCA_029880625.1 Spirochaetia bacterium | reverse complement strand
GGCTACGATAAAAAGAAAAACAAAAAGAGCGTGGAAATAAATGCAATGACCAGCTTCTTTGTGTTCAGGTTCATTTCCTTGCCGATCGTCATTGATTCGAGAAAATCCTGCCATATTTTCATAAAGAAATCTTTAACTTTTGCCAGAATTTTTGATAGTTCAGTTGAATTTGCCATTCTTGCATCTCCTGTTAATGACTGTAGTGTAAAACAAATAATTCCCACAACGTCAATGTGATTAAAATTATAACGGTAACAACGCCGATTGCCATACTGATTTCACTGTTGGGTTTTTTTCTTCTGAGCCAGGCGTCAATAAAAGGCCACAGAAAAAGAATAAACACAAAAAAACCCATACTGAGGACGGCAAAGGTCAGCGAAGTCAGCTTCAGCCAGCGAAACGTAAAATAAAAATACCATTCCGGCTTGATATGCGGCGGCGTAACCAGCGGATTGGCCTTGTCGTGCAGCTCTGCGGGAAAAATAATGGCAAGGATTGTCACAATAAACATGAGTGTGGTTCCGATTGCCATTTCAGATAAAATATGGTTGGGGAAAAAAGGAAATGTTAATTTTTTTTCTTCCGGTGTAAATGTAAACTCTGTTACGCCTAACAGGCGAATCAGCCCCAGATGCGCAATAATCAGCATGATCATCAACGTCGGCAAAACACCGATGTGCAGAATAAAAATTCTGGATATAGTTTTTTCCGTAATGGTGCTTCCGGCACGGATAAAGTCCGCCATCATCTGCCCGATAAAAGGTGTTGCTTCTGTAATGTTGGCGGCGACAGTCAATCCCCAGTAGGAGAGCTGTTCAAAAACCAGCGAATACCCTGTAAAACCAAAAATGAACGTGGTGATGAGAAGTCCAACTCCTATCATCCAGTTAATTTCTCTCGGTTTTCTGTAGCTTCCGGTAAAAAAGACTCTCATCATATGAAGAATGACAGTGACGATCATGAAATTGGAAGACCACATATGCACGCTTCTGATATACCAGCCGTAAGGTACATTTTCAGTAATATTTTTTACGCTTTCGTAAGCCGTATCGGTATGCGGTGTGTAGTAAAAAGAAAGAAGAATGCCTGTAACAACCTGCACAAAAAAGAAGTAAGCGGGAGTTCCTCCCAGAGCCCACCACCAGTGTTTCAGATGGTTGGGAACCGGTTCGCTGCCGAAATGCCTGAGGCTTTCCGGATCGATCGGAACTCTTTCTGATAACCATGATAAAATCTTTTTTTTATCCATAAGTTTTATCCATATTATAAGCGCATACAATTCATACTCAAATTGTGATAATACCGTAGATGGCATTTCCCTCTACAACAACCTCACAGGAGCTGAGAGATTGTCCTGCCTTCTGAGGAGGTCCCATAACAGCCTTGCCTGTAATATCGAAAGCGCCTCCGTGACAGGGACAGAAAAATCTGTTTTTATCTGCCTCCCAGTGCACTTTGCATCCAAGGTGGGGACAGATACTGGAAAAAGCTACGTAATCGTGCGCCCCCTTTCCGGTATTGGACAGCAGGAACTTTTCTCCTGTGGGGGTTGAGAAATGATAACTTTGCCCCGGTCCCACTTCTTCAGTCAGTGCAATGAAAAGTTTTTGACTGACAGATTTGCTTCTGCTGCCCGTAAATAGATATTTCAAGCCCATTAAAAAAGCGCTTCCATATGCGAGACCTACAGGAAGTATAAATAAAAAATTACGCAAAAAATCACTGCGATTCATATCTGATGAGCTTTTAATTTCATTTGCATTTTCGTCAGTCATCTGCTATCTCCATGATACAGAAATTAAAATTGTAGGATAACCTATAAGAGCTTCATTGTGTCAAGATAAAGATAGTAATATCCTGAATGTGATATATATCATACTATATGACAATCATGCCATTCATGTATGTTATATTTAAGAAGAAAATCGCAATGAATTTTATTATCCAATCACGATGTTTTTTAAGTTGAATTAATTGCCGAATTTATAAAGGCATTGCCGTCGCACCGGAAGATTTGCAAGTCTGCCTGTTGATTTAAAAAAATATCCATAATTCCTGATCTGCCTTCAAATGAAAGCCCTGCAGCCTGATAATGGTTTTCAAAACCATTATGTAAAAAATATGACAATTTCCATTGAATCCCGTAAAAGTCTAAAAAAAGATTTGCAATATAAAAAATATAAATTCCTGATTCAATTAGAATCAGAGATGGATTTTCAATATGAAACCGTTCGAAAAGCGTTCCGGCAAGCCCGAAATTGAAGTAAAAAAACCTGAGAATCCGCCTCCCGGCAGATCTTCTTATGTTACCATGATCATTTACTTCACTCTTCTAGTATCGCTTGTTTTTCTCTGGAGATATTCAGTAAATAAAGCCAGTACAGAAATTTCTTACAGTACATTTCTTGAACTCATGGAAGAAGGCAAAATTGAAAATGCAGAAATCTCTGAAAATCTTATTGAAGGAACTCTGAAAGAAAAAGATCCTGAAACGCAAAAACAAAAAGAATTCCGGACCATCCCTCCGAAGAATCAGGAACTGGCTGCCCTTCTCAAGAAACATGGCATTTCCTACAGCGTCCGCATCGAATCAACCTGGTTTTATACACTTCTCAGCTGGATCATTCCCTTCGGTCTGATTATACTTTTCTGGTTGTGGATTTCCTCTAAAATGACTCAAACAGGCGGCGGCGCAGGAAGTTTTTTAAATATTGGAAACAGAGTACATATCCATGCAGAAACGCTTCCCACCGTTACATTTAAGGATGTAGCCGATTCTGAAGAAGTAAAAGAAGAACTGAAAGAAAGCATTGATTTTCTGAAAGATCCCTCTAGAATTCAAAGGCTCGGAGGACGCATGCCGAAAGGAATTCTGCTTCTGGGCGCTCCAGGAACAGGAAAAACGCTTCTTGCTCGCGCCGTATCGGGCGAAGCAGGCGTTCCATTTTTTAATATCAGCGGTTCTGAATTTATTGAAATGTTTGTGGGGGTTGGAGCAGCCCGTGTCCGCGATTTATTTCATCAGGCCCGCGATAAAGCTCCATGCATCATTTTCATTGACGAACTGGACGCCATCGGACGTACAAGAGGCGGACCGGTTACTATGGGAGGACATGATGAACGCGAACAGACCCTGAACCAGCTTCTTACAGAAATGGACGGTTTTGATCCCTCAACGGGCGTCGTTGTAATGGCGGCAACAAACCGTCCCGAAATTCTTGACAGAGCCCTTCTCCGTGCAGGACGCTTTGACAGACAGATCATCGTTGACAAACCTGATTTAAAAGCAAGGGAAGCAATCCTCAAACTGCATTCAAAAAAATTAATCATATCTGAAGATGTAGATCTCACAATTGTCGCACAGAGAACTCCGGGTTTTGTCGGCGCCGATCTTGCGAATATTTCAAACGAAGCGGCAATCATTGCAGTCCGCCACGATCACAAATTTGTAACAATGCAGGATTTTGAAGAAGCAATTGACCGCATCATTGCAGGGCCTGAAAAAAAGCACAGAGTCCTAAACAAAGAAGAAAAGCGAAGAGTTGCCTTTCATGAATCAGGACATGCTGTTACAGCCATGAATGTAGATACAGGCGATACAGTTCATAAAGTTTCTATCAT
>JAOUOA010000391.1 GCA_029880625.1 Spirochaetia bacterium | reverse complement strand
AGTAACAGAAGAGGTGTCCCACGCCGAAATATTTCCATTAAAAATGGCAGCATTTCGAAACATATACCACATATTTGTAATGTGGGTGAGTTCCGGAGTATCTGTTGCGGTAAAACTCGGCAGCAAATCACAGCTGGCGAACTGGGCTCCGTTGTTATGCAGTTTTACCTGCCCCCAGTTTGCCACATCTATTAGCTTGGAGGGATCTTCTGTATAGGGAGCAATGATCTCTTTAAAACCGAAACCATCGATTTTACCGGAGATAGTGATAGTGTAGGTGCCAACCCCGCCGTAGGTATGGACTTTTTCAGCCTGATCCCATGCGGTGATGATATGACTTGTTCCATCCCCCCACTCCACCTGGAAATTGTAGGTTCCGGCCGAATCCAGGGGAAGCTGGAACTGGTTTGCTCCTGTTTTAATATTTCCCGCATTATCTGTTTTGACTGTGAATTGAAAGGGCTGAACAACTCCTATAATGATAGTTAAAATCACTGATTCCTGAGAATTTGATGCCGTAAGGGTGTAGGTAGTTTTCCCCTGGAGTGTTGTTGCAGTGCCGCTGATGGTGCAGGTGACAGGGTCCAGGCTCAAACCTGCAGGAAGAGCGGGCGAAACAGAGCACGAGTCAGGCGTTATTGTGAGAGGTGGTGTAAAACTCCCCGGGTAGTTCTGCGTGAACAGTTCAGGAATTGCATAGTTCAGAGTTGTTACAGGTGTAGTTGTAGTTGCAAGGAGATCAGCCAGTATTGACTGCGAAAGGAGTGTAATGATACCCGATGCGCCGTCTGTATTGTTAAACGGGCTCAGTTTTACATTGAGGCATCCCGTTTGAAAGAATAAAAATAGAAGTGCGGTTATGCCCCATTTTTGAAATCTGTTTTTTGTTGTTTTAATCATCATTTGTTTTTCTCCTACGGAGGGCACGTCCCCCACTGCGGCTGAACGGTTGAATTCTCAGCGAAGCTGCTGTGCTAAAAGTGGAGCGAAAAGCCTCCGAACACACCTGGCCTCAGACGCCCCTCCCCGTCTATCTGAGGGATCACCGCAAACTGAGGACGAATGCTACCCTTTCGGCGATCCGGCATATCCTGTTTTACAATTAAAAGCCCCTTCTCCCAGGCGAAACCGTTGTAGATGATATGGAGCAGCTGAAAGCCGTAAAAGGAGGCGGCCAGATAAAGCGAATGGTTATAATTGTCCACTTTCTTCTGCACTACTGTAAGAGCCATCGTGTTGGAATACATTGAATAGGCGATGCGAAGATTTTTATCAATAACCCCGGGAGAAACGCTTAGTAAAAAGTTTTCCATTTCTTTCTGGTGGTTCTCTTTTGTTGCATTTTTTGCGATACGCCTTGTGTTATAAATCCCGTACAGTAATCCTGCCGTTGCACCCATGTAAATCGAACCCATAACAGGGCGGTCGATTTTAAAGTGCCCCCATCCAGGAATTAATATGGAACGCCAGGCAAAGTCCCAGTAGGAGATCGCTTCCCCATCAGGCTTTTCCATTTTTTCTGTTTCTACAAGTTCGCGAAGAGCCGCCGCCCTCTCGGCCCGCTCCTGAGCCGCCTTTTGCTTCTCTTCCAGTTCCTGCGCTTCCAGTTCTTTAAGCAGACGTTCTTTTTCTTGTTTGGCAAGTTCCTCTTTTGCAATACGCTCCCGCTCTTTGCGCGCTTTTTCTTTTTTCTGACGAAGCTCCTCTGCGCTGGCCTGTTTCTGGGATACACTGGGTTTCACCCACTGAATCTTTTTGAGTTTAGATTTCTCAATCGTCTTCACTCCCTCTGTTGTTTTCAGGCGGACATGATTCATAGTCTGTCCTACAATCCTGCCGTGCAGCACACTCCCATCTTTCATCGTAACAATCTCTGCCTGAAGTGGGAAAAGTCCGCTTCCGAAAAAAAATAAAACAAAAGCGCCGGAATATCGAAAATAGAAAATTTTTGATCTCTCATTCATTAACGGGGTTTATATCATAAACATAGGAAACTGTCGCCTTGAATCATGATTCAATACGAACTTTTTCCAATATTTTATAATAAAATTGGATATATTTTGAGGAATTGTGATAGAAGTCACATTGATAAAACTGGTTCAGAAAGAATCCGTCAAGAAAACAGAGCACAGACAAACCAAAGAATTCATTCAATAAATTTACCAGTCTACAGCACTTCTTAAAAAAGATAAACCTGCATCAGTAATGCGCAGAATAGCAAATATGCGGAATGAAAAATATTATATGCAGCAAGCAGAAAAACATGGTTTTTCCTGTAATTGCCAATTTCCAAAAAATTTTATCCATTTCCATGCAACGATTCCCATAAAAAACACGCAGTAATATTGCCGGGATTTCCGGAAAATATTATAAATTAGGCTGGACACTTTATGAATTCTGAACTTGAATTGGATAAACGCATAAGCGTTCTGGAAAAAAGCATGGAATGGGCACAGGGAAGCATTCAGGACATCCATAAAAATCTGGACAATATTCAACATACCCAGGTTCAGATAATCGATAAAATTTCCGAATTTAAAATGGAAAACGATCAGAAATTCCATGAGGTCAATGAAAAAATGTCAGTTTTTCAATCTCAAACAGATGCAAGATTCTCAATTCTTCAATCAGAAATAAAAACGGAATTTGCTTCACTTCGAACAGAAACCATTGAACGCATCTCATCTCTACAGGCACACACCGATGAACGCATCTCATCTCTACAGGCACACACCGATGAACGCATCTCAAGTCTTCAAGCTCACACCGATGAAAAACTAACCCAGACAGCAGACCGTATTTCAGCACTTCAGGCGCATACCGATGAAAAGTTTCTGGCGATTCACGCAAGATTCGTTGATGTACATGAAGAATTTGCCGGAGTCCACAAAGAAATCGCTGGCATCCACCATGCCATTTCCGTTCAAACGAAATGGCTGCTAGGAGTCATGATTGCCTGCGCAGCTATGATCTCTTTTCTTCACCCGCTTGCCATGTCTCTCCTTGCGAAGTGAAGATAGAAATCGACTGCAGACTTATCCTCATACAGCAGAGAATATCAGACACATGGAATAATTTATTCATAACAAAAAATAAGTGTGCAAAAAAAGTTTAGCAGCCTGAAAACATATCCCAGATTAAAATCCAATCCTTACTCTGCAAGGATTACAGAATTTCTTCCGCTTTCCTTTGCCTGGTACAGCGCTCTGTCCGCTCTTAAAAAAATAGATTCATAATTCTCGTCACTGTCTCTGAATTCAGAAATGCCGAAACTTGCTGTAATGCAGATCGCTCTGTTGTCTTCAATATCAATTTTCAATTCGGAAAGCCCTTTGCGGATTCTTTCAATCATAACCAAACTCTGCTGTTCTGTTGTATCGGGCAGAAGCGCGATAAACTCTTCTCCTCCAAATCGCGCAAGGACATCACTTTCCCTGAGCTCCTCCTGAAAATAATTTGCAAACTTTTTTAATACCAGATCTCCAGCTCCATGTCCGTACGTATCATTAATCGATTTAAAATGATCCAGATCTGCGATTACAATTGAAAAAGATTTTCTGTGCCGCCTGCATGCATGAAATGTCTTCGAAGCAATTTCCATAAAATAGCGGCGGTTAAATATACCCGTAAGAGAATCTGTCATGGAC
>JAOUOA010000390.1 GCA_029880625.1 Spirochaetia bacterium | reverse complement strand
CCAGAGAAGCGGAATGTTTGAAATTGACAAGGACCTTAATATATTTTCAAGGAAGAGTATACCGTCAAAATTTATATTTAAAGAGCATTTCAGAGAATGGATGGAAACTCTGGTTGAAAATTTTCAGAGCTTAACAGAAACATATGTTAAATATATCAGTGATGACGGAAGACTTATTGGAATTGAAAAAAACAGCATCAAGGTCAGGCTGGAATCACTTCTTTTTTTAATTGTTTCATTACTGCAGAGCATCGAAGGCGAAAATAAAATCCATACTCTTGAAGAGAACAGAGGACAGGATCTTCACCTCATGTTTTTGACCGTTTCGTCATATGAGATTAAAGGAGCTGCTTCTTCTGTGAAAATTTCTCAGAGAAAAAATCTGAGCGAATGGATGAAAAATCAGCTCAGTCCTAAAATGAAAATTCTGATTCAGGCTCTGGGAGCATCTCTTCTGGATGGTAATATTTCTGACAAAGAAAAAAAAACAGTCCTGGATGAGGCCTATTCGCTTCTTACAGAACTGGTTTATATAAATATTGCCATTGAATATTCTGCTATGCATCAATAAAAATTGGGCTGCTTGTAATGATTTTTTTTTATAAACATTTTAAACTGATTTCGTTTGTTGCATTCCTTTCTTTATTTTCCTCCTGCGATTCGAAAAAAGAAGGAAATCCAGTCGAAGATATTCTGTATAATTTTTTGTGTTACTCTTATACGGTCTGTACAGAAGAAACACGCGGAACTCAATTCGGCGTTATTGGCGATAGCTGGACGGATATGATTGGAGGCATTCATATCGTCTGGAGCATAAGAACCTACATGGAAAATGTATATGGTTATAAGATGACCGGATCTTCGCTTTCAGGCCGAACATTAAAAAACGTTCTTGACCTGGGGCTTCATTACCATGTGATTAATCAGGCAGGTCCGGATTTGAGATATATGATTTTATCCCTGGGGGGCAACGATATGCTTCAGAATTACCCCAAGTATTCTGCTTCTCTTGCCTCCGACAAAGCGGCCGTTATGGAACTTATAAAAACCAGACTTCTCAATATCGTTCGCACAGGAAATATTTACAAACGTGAAAAGTGGGGGGGGAATGATCTCGTGTGGATTATACACGGATATGATTATCCAAATCCTGATATTCTAGCTGTAAATACAGAAGGCTGCCGTGTTGAATATCTTGGATACGGATATCCGGACAGTCTGATTGTAGAAGATTTGAGAGAGAGCATTGATCTTCTTAATGAAGCATATCTTGCCGCAACATACGAAGAGCCGTCGCTTCGCTATGTGAATCTGAGAGGCGCTCTGGGAGGGCCGCCTGTTTCGTTGAATCTACATATGCTGGACTGCATTCATCCAAATTCTGGAGGTTTTTATATCATTTCAAAAATTTTTGTAAACAATCTGGATTATATAACTGGAAATGCACGTTAAGACTGTACAAGTAATATTTATATTTTTCACCCTGACAGCTGCCGTTTCCCTTCTGGCTGAGGACAGGGAAGGGTTAAAAAATCAGGCAGCCCTTCCGATTGAAACGGGTTCTCCTGGAGCGCGGAGGCTTTTACAGACGGATTTTAGCGGATGGGAAGACAGAGATTCGGACGGGTATGAACGAAGAAAAACCCTTGGATTTAAAAGTGAATTTGCCATCAATCAATATGTTTCGCTTGAAGCGGAGCAGAGTTTTACAGACAGGGTGAAATCTGAAACGGAAAGAATGGAGTATCAGGAAAGATTTACCATTGGAGGGTCTCTATCGTATATGAACCGTTTTTCAGAGGGATATCCTGGAGTCACCTTCAGGCTTTTGTTCAAAGATAAAATAAAACATGCACCTTTTGAGAGTGAAAGTGATAAATACTATTTAGTCCAGGGACAGATTAATACTGCAATTCGAATACGAAATATTGATCTAGGTTTTTCTGCAGTAATTCAGTCAGAAACCAATAAAAAATTTAAAGAAGGCCCAGAGGATGAATTTCGAAGGCATTATCTATTTGAATTTTTTTTTATATGGAATCTGAATCAGGTTTTGAAGCTGCATCTGGAAAGTGCTTATAGAGTTCCTTATAATGATGAAATTGACACGGATATCCGCTACTGGCATATTTATCCGGGCATTTCTTTTTTAATTGGGGAGCATCATAATATTGGTCTTTCTGTACTTGTCCCAGCTCTGGAGGAAGGATTTGCAGACCGGGGAGTCCGAATCCGATATGCATATATTTTTTAAGAAATCCAGATCTACAGCAATGTAAAATCCAATTTTATACAGTCGAAGATCCCCCTGAGAAGTCCCCTTGAAAAGGGGACCTTTCCTTCTTTCCTTTGTAAGCTGTCTGAAAATATTCTCTTATGCCCGTTTCACAATAACCACGTACGTAGAACTTGATCCCGTTCCCGGATCAGTGACGCTGATGGTGATTACTTCTTCATTTGAGTTAAGAGGTACAGTCAGTGTTGAGCCAGGCGCAATTAGATAACCGTTAATTTTAATTTGGTGGCTGTAATTCTGCGGGATTGCTGTGACTTTGACACTTGGTGTTGTCAGCGCACAGTTAGCCTGATAGCTGATTTGATCTGGATTGAAGACCTGGTTCAAAACGGCGCCTTCAACAATTAAATTTGCAAGTTTAGCAGATACTGTCTGAACCGTTCCTGTGCCGCCGGAAAAGGCTGTAACCATGAGTATGCTCTGCAGAAAAGCCATATCTTCTTCATTGAGTAATTCTTCTTCGTTTTTATCGTGTTTTTCATCCTTTTCGGGATTAAATACACATCCGAATCCCAGAGATGCAGCAAGGGCAAGGGAAAGTAATTTTTTTAAATACATTGTAGTCCTCCAAAAATGTTTTGTATCCGGAGTTATACAGGCAGCTGGACAGGAAGGTCAGAAAATCAGAAAAAAAATTATTTTTCTGATTTTTTTTGAGGTGAATTTTCAGGTACAGGGATTACTTTTTCAGCTTTAGCTTTGCTGTATTCCATGAGTTTATCGCTTTTTCGATTCAAATTATTTCCGAGTTTTTTCATTTCTTCCGAAAAAAATTTCAGTGATTCATGATAAAATTTTGTTATGTTTTTTTTTGATTTTTCTGTTTTGACCCCGGTTGTTTCATGGGTTTCTTTTATGCTTTGCTTCAAACGTTCTGCAGTTTCATTTTTATCTTTTATAAACTGTTCTTTGAATGAGAGTTTCTTCTTTTCGGGAAGATTTTCTTCTGATTGATCTTTGATTGGAACGGTTTGATTTTCCGTTTCCTGTGTTTCCGTTTGAGTTGCTTTCTTTTCTTTCTGAAGAGAAGAATTTTCCTTAATTGGATTTGTTTTTAACGGTTTAAATTCCGTACTGCGCACTTCTTCATGACTGAATGATTCTGTTTTTCCGTTCGGATAGGCGGCAGTAATGCCATCTTTTTCCATAACAACTTTTATGTTTTCAATTACCTTTCCGTTCTGAAGTTCAATTCTGTCTGCAGAAAGAGGATGAAAAAAAACAGCATAAAGAAAAATGGAAAGGACAGCAGAGGCGGATCGCCGTCCGGATATTTTTTGATTCAGAAAGATTTTTGATTTAATGATTTCCATTTACTGAGCCTGTAGTTATTTTCTCTCAATTTTTTTAATGTCTTCTGATTT
>JAOUOA010000389.1 GCA_029880625.1 Spirochaetia bacterium | reverse complement strand
AATATTTCTATCAAAAAAGAGTTCCAGAATCAAGGGATCGGATCCAAATTACTGAAAGATGTTTTTGATTACTGTCATGGAAATAAGATCTTGAAAATATCTGTCGGTACAGGCAATTCCAGCATCGGGCAGCTAGCCTTTTACCAAAAAAACGGTTTTAGAATTACCGGGATTTCAAAAGACTATTTCAAAAAATATCCGAGTCCAATTTTTGAAAACGGCATTCAATGTCTTGATTTAATTTTATTGAATAAAGATATATGATTGGACAATGTGTGAAGCGATTCCGCTTCAAGCAGTTTTGCAGAATTAGCCCGTATACAGAATGTGTTTTCCTGGATTCCCGACTGGCGAGAAAAAATTAAGTTTGCATTGGATAAAGAAAAATGTACTGGCTCATTTGTTTTTAACATATTAATTCTACATTTTATTGGGTCTTTGCTTACGTGCAAATAATAAACTATTTAATGAAATTGCTTGTAATAAAAGAAATAGTCGAAAAAGATAACTCATGAAGAAATTGTTGGTATTTAGCATTCTAATGTTCCCTGCTCTACTTCACGCATTGGAGCCGCGTCCCGAAGAAATCAGAACGTTTTTTGACAGTGAAATCCCCTTGATGCTTGAAGAAAAGCATATTGCCGGTATGACGGTAAGCGTTGTCCATCAGGGAAAAACTGTTTTTAAAAAGGGATATGGTTTTGCCGACCTTGAAACAAAGACCCCTGTAAATCCGGATAAGACAGGCTTTCGCCCCGGCTCTATCTCCAAGCTCTTCACCTGGACGGCTGTAATGCAGCTTCATGAGCAGGGCAGGCTTGAATTAGATACTGATATCAATCAATATCTGGATTTTAATATTCCGGATACCTTTTCCGAGCCAATTACAATTTCACACCTCATGTCTCACCGCCCCGGTTTTGAAGATCGGATGATTAACCTTTTTGTAAAGGATACAGACAGGCTTCTGACACTGGAAGAAGCTGTGAAAAATGATGTTCTGAAGCGGGTCAGGCGTCAGGGAGAACAGATTTCCTATTCCAATTACGGCACCATGCTGGCCGGTTATATTGTTCAGCGTATCAGCGGAATGCCGTTTGAGGAATATGTGGAAAAGAATATTTTTAAACCTCTGGGGATGAATCGTTCGACTTTTCGTCAACCCCTGACAGGGGAAATCGCTGCAGATATGTCCAGAGGTTACGCATGGGACGGCAGTTCCATAAATGAGCAGGATTATGAACTGATTAACGGGACTCCTGCAGGAAGTATGACTTCAACAGCCGATGATATGGCAAAATTCTTGATAGCGCATCTCTCCGGTGACGGCGGCGGCATACTGCAGGCGCAGACAATGAAAAGGATGCACAGCAGGCTGTACAGTCCTGATGCAAATATAAATGGGATGGCGCATGGTTTTATGGAACTGGGCCTATATCCGGTGCGGGTAATCGGCCACGGCGGAGATACCATTTATTTTCACAGCCTGTGGTTTGTTATTCCTGAAAATAATTTGGGGGTCTTTTATTCGCTGAACACCGGTATCTCAAATGGCATCTCTGAGTTGCATACGATCATCCTTTTTAAAAAATTTATGAAGGCCTTTTTTCCAGCAGGACAGACCGGACGGCAACTCGCAATCGAACATCAGGATTTGGAGGAATATTCCGGGGCTTTTACAACTAACCGGCGTTCCGAAACAGATATGACTAAAATCATGGGTATGTTCATGACGACTTCTGTTGCGGCAGAAGACGGAGGATTAAAAATCCTGAATCTGCTTACCGGCAAACGGGATCTCTATCTTCCGGTCGGCAAAGACCTTTTTCAGAAAGCTGACGGCTTTAGTCGTGCTTTTTTTCGCCGAAACAACGAAGGTAAAATTGTTTCGCTCTTTCTGGGCGAAATGCCTGTAATGGAGTTTGTGCGTCAGCCGATTTGGGAAAATAATCTTATAAACATTGTTGTACTGCTGTTATCTATTTTACTGGTCTTTACAGGTTTTATTTTCCGTCCTTTCGGGCTCTGGATGCTTTTTTCAGGCTCAGGGAGCGGTATGCAGAAAAATGCGGTATTATTTGCATTTACAGTCACCGCACTGCATCTAGTTTTTCTGGTTTATATTCTTTATTTTTTTTCGAAGGACTTTATTTTTGCCGGATGGCCGCCAGTCTGGCCGTTCTTGATCCCATGGGTAGCATTTATTGCCGGACTGCCCCTGCTCTATTTTGTGAGTCAGGCATGGCGGCAGTCATGGTGGATGCTGCCAGGCAGGATATTTTATACTCTATTTGGTTGTATGATGCAGTTGTTTTTTCTGTTTTTATGGTACTGGAATCTCGCATATTAGTTAAATTGTAAAAAAATATTTATGAATTCCGGTGATCATTATGCAGAAAAGCAATCAATATTTATTTATAACTTTTTCAAATAAGATCTTTACAGTCTTTTCTTTTATTGTTATGATTATCATAGTTCTGCCGGCTGAGGAACTTTCCAGCATGTATCGAAACCATAATATGAAAGAAATTTCTTTTTATTGTTCGTCGAATGAAATTTGGCCTTCGCCGGATAGGAAAATAGAAACTTAAAATTTCCGGCAGAAAAATCTTCATTGAGGAAACAGGAGTCACATGACTGTATAAATATGAAGAAAAAAATTAAAACTAAATTATGAAAAAATCTTTGTTTCTAACGCTGTCATTTGCTGGAGTTGCCTGGATTGTAAAGGTGATTGAAATTATTTACGGTATTTCTTTTTCATCTTATGGAATTCATCCCGGAAAATTTATTGGTCTGTCCGGCATTCTGTTTGCGCCATTTTTACATGGCGATTTTCTGCATTTGTTTTCCAATACAGCACCGCTGGTTCTCCTGGGGACTTTTATGCTCTATCTTTATCCTTCTTCGTCGAAAGTTGTGCTTCCCGCCGTTTATATTCTTGGCGGTCTTGGAGTATGGATTTTTGCACGGCCTTCCGTTCATATCGGTGCAAGCGGTCTGATTTACGGCTTATTTGGATTTATTCTTTTTAGCGGAATCATAAGAAGAGATCCGGCTCCCATGGCCCTTTCTTTAATTGCAGTTTTCCTCTACGGCGGAATGGTATGGGGAGTTCTTCCGGTTCAAAATGATGTTTCCTTTGAATCCCATCTGTCCAGCGCAGTCATTGGTGCATTTCTTGCTTTTCCCATGCGGAAGAAAGATCCTCCGCCCCGGTCAGATTTTGATGATGAAAGCGAAGAAATTTATGATTCAGAATGGATGAATGAGGATAGATGATATAGCAATCCATTTGTAAAAAATATCCTTTCACGCAGTATTAAAACTTTTTTAGAATCATTATAATAGAAGCAGCAATACAAAAATTTTTCTTCAGGAAGGAATCGAATCTCAGTTGAATCAAATTTCAATTTTTTTCAGCAGAAAATACTATACAATATAAGTATAAAATAAAAATATTTTAATATAAAGTTGCGGTATTATTTCAAGCTCTCAAAATTGGTAATTCATTATGGATTACAATCGCTTAGAAAAATTCTTCAGTATAATTATCGTTCTTGTTTTATCCTATTTGTTTTTCTGGCCGGTAAAAATTAATCCGGTTGCCTGGACTCCTCCACTGAATCCCGGTTTGAAAGGTGATTTTTTGCCCAATTCCAAACTGAAAGGAATGGAATT
>JAOUOA010000025.1 GCA_029880625.1 Spirochaetia bacterium | reverse complement strand
TCAGAGGATTTGTTTTTATCAAGAAATTTACCCATATTATTCAGGTCATTAATATCAAGAGGATGAATACGAAAACCGTCATCGGGCTTGTAGTAGGTATTTTCAAGAATACCCATAAAGCTCATCAGCGCTTTATAATAAATTTCTTCAGGATGCCGCCGTGCAAGATTTTGAAAGGTCTTTTTAATCAGATGCGGTTCTGGTTTGACAATGCTGAATAACGCGGAAGGATCCCTGTCGCCAAGAAGAGAATTAATAATCCATTTATTGTTTGTGGAAAGAATATAAAAAAACAGCATGTAATTCTGGTTATTGATCCCTACATGATTCATATATCCAGCAAAGGCCATAGAAGATTCTACCTGTTCGGGAGAGCGGGTTCCTAAAATCCCTGAAAGGATATCATATTTATTTTCTTTTAAAAGCCGGTCCGTTTCTTTTTCCTGTTTCATCATGCCTCAAATTTCATGAAATAAAGTGATCATAAAAAAAACCAATCTTGCATCTTTAAATCTATATGACGCTGGATTGGCCCAAATTATGATGAAATTCTAATTTTTTCAGGTTTTCTTTTTTATTTTCACAATAAAAATTTCCTGTAAAATACAGAAGTTTGAGCGGGCAAGAAAATAGAATTGTACCTGTTCATAATAAAGAATCTGATTTTCAATGCAGTTCTATCGCAGGAATTTTCACAGATTTAATTATAGTCCAAAATTCATGCTTCGTAATGCAAGAACTCTGTCCGCTATGGGAGGATGTGTTGCCCAGAGTCCCCAGAAACGGGAAGCGAGAGTTTTTTTTGTGCCCTCAAGAGGATTTTCAATGCACATTAATGCCATGCTGGGGCGTGAATCAAGCGATTCAACTCGCGAATCGTGGGAAATTTTTTCAAGGGCGCCTGCAAGAGCTTCAGGATTCCTTGTAATGAGAACGGCCGTTGCATCCGCCTGATATTCTCTTCTGCGGGATACTGCCATACGAATCAGAGGCGCTATAAAAATGCTGAATGCAAGAAAAAGGAGTCCTGCGATAATAATTGGGAACCCGCCTTTTTTTGAGCGGAATCCCATACGGATCAGAAGTTCGGCAGCAAAAGCAGAAAATCCAATTACTGCAATGATCAGAACCATGAGACGAATATCCCGATTTTTAATATGCGCCAGCTCATGAGCAATGACGCCTTCTAGTTCAGATTTCTCTAATTTTTTTATGATGCCGGTTGTAAGAGCTATGCTTGCACTTTTAGGATTTCGTCCTGTTGCGAAGGCATTGAGAGAATCGTCGTTCATAATGTAAATTTTCGGAAGCGGAATGCCGGTACTGATGCAGAGATTTTCAACAAGACGGTAAATTTGAGGGTTCTCCTCTTTTGTTATGGGAAGAGCTCTTGCCGATTTCAGGAGCATCCTGGGGCCGGTCCAGTAAGCGATGGCCATCCAGCCGATTACGCAGAGCGCAAATACTGGAGAAATACCGGTCATCAGTTCAATGGTTAATTTCAGCGTATTTCCATCGGACATGGTTGATGCAAAAAGAAAAACAGCAATAAATAAGAATGCAAAAAGGAAAACAGGAAAAAGCAGTGCAATTAAAATAGTTTTAAAGCTGTTCTCAAAAATATGATCATAACTGGATTTAAATACTCCGTCTTTTCCTGTAGTGCTGCCTCGCATGTCCTGGGTTCTGCTCATAAATCGTTTCGCATTCTTAAAATTTAACTTCTACAGGTTTTCTGGCAGCTTCGTTATCCAGTTCAAAAAATTCTGATTTTTTAAATCCCAGCATACCGGCGAAAATATTGTTGGGGAATACTTCCTGTTTCGTATTAAAAGACATGACATTACCGTTGTAAAAACGCCTGCTTGCCTGAATTTTATCTTCTGTATCTGTGAGCTCTCTTTGAAGTTCAATAAAATTCTGATTGGCTTTTAGATCGGGATAAGCTTCAGCAACTGCAAAGAGGCTTTTTAATGTATCGGAAAGCATGTTTTCACTTTTTGCCTGTTCGGCCGGAGTTCCATGGTTGTTGACAGCATTGGCTCTTGCACTGGTAACGCCTTCCAGAACGCTTTTTTCATGGGCAGCATAACCTTTGACCGTGTTGACAAGATTGGGAATTAAATCGTATCTTCTCTGCATCTGGGTTTCAATATCGCTCCAGGATTCTGTGACCCGGTTTCTCCAGCGGACAAGACCGTTATAAAGAAAAACCATATACAAAATAATGAGAAGTAAGATAATTCCAGCGCCGATGATCAGTTCCATAAAAGTTCTCCTGTCTGATTATGTTATTTCTGCATAAATAGAAAGATTTGACAATGATTATTTTTATTATCTGGAGTTCCACATCCATCTGAATGAAGGAAACCATGCCCGTTTGCCCTGGAAATGCTTGAAGAACTCTGCGACGGAAATGCTGCAAAAATCCAGGAAGCTCTGAAAGCTGCAGAAGATGCAATTGAAAAAAGAATTGAGTTCTGGGACGGGGGGATGAATCAATTGAAAGTTCGTCATGGAGCGTCTGATTCTGGTTCTTTTGAAGCGGATCCTGTATTGGTGCCTTTTCAGTAGAAGTATTTATTTGAGGACAAATTTGAAACCAATCATTAAATTCATTCCGTTATTTTTCTTTTTTCTTTCCCTGCTTCAAATTTCAGCATTGCCGGGAAACCGCCTGAAAGTGATAGAGGGATCGGCTCTCGATGACTATTTTGACATCCCTTCTCCTGAATTATTTTATGAAAAAATGGATGCTCAAACGACATTTGCAGTATCCGATTACAGAATTGCAGCCGTGTACCACAGTGTGCATCATACGCAAAACCTTGTCTATCTTGTTCTTTATAAAACAGCAGGACAAAAATTTCATTTTCTTGCAAGATCTTCACTGATAAAAGATCAGCCGGGAAACTGCTGCAGCAAAATTCATATATTAATGCTTAAAAATAAAAAACGTGCAATTGAGCTTGAATTTAAATTAATTCCGTCGCATATCGAAAAAAGCTACAGGGCGGTGTTTTATAAAAAAAATAAGAAATTCCTGATTGAAGAAATTTAATTAGGATATCTTTAAACGGCTTTTTACTTAAGCCGTAATCATTATAGATGGCAAAATTCTTCCGGTCTAAGCGATGGCAGACCCTGAATAGTATTTAAGTGGTGTTTTAACCTTTATACGGATTATCTCAATACCGAACGATAACTACACTCCGGTTGTCTATTTTTATGGCGAATCAGCAAGAACAACAAGAGATGATGAGGGCAGACTCTATGGTTATGTACAGGTGTTCAGGACTTTTTTTCCCTGGACGGCGCTTCAATAAATGATTGCTTTTAAAATGGAAGTTTCTATATTTATTCTTGGGTTAAGTATGCAGAAATTTGTTGAAGTTCTGGGGAAACCCGTTCATGTAAATCTTACAGGACGCGGTGTTAAAGCGCTGAATCAGCTAAGTGAACCGGTCTCCATTGAAATGGAGCTTCTTTTCAGCTGCATGCTCAGAAAACGCCTTCTTTTCAATCCCGGCATAAAAGAAAATGCATCGCAGATCCATGAAAATCTATATCTTTTTTTTCATGCAGTCATGACAGAACACTGCAATTTAAGCGATTATGAATCACTTTCTGATATCCCCGTAACAGATTTTCCCACAGATAAATTAAGACAGATGGTTCCCCGGTGGGTCCGCATTGATTATAAAAGCGGCAAATGGAAGGGTAGTTTCGGATATGTCTGAGATTTATTCATTTCTCGATTATTTTTTTTCTGGAAACACAGGAAAGCTCCCGTCTAATATCTATAATTGGGAAGCGATTTTTTTATAAATCATAATAGAATCATGTGTGTTTCTGATGGATGGAAATTTAATGCAGAAAAATATTTTTTCGCATTAAATCAGCAAGGAAAAAAAATGGCATGGATTTCTCCATGCCCAGTTTAATGGTATCTGGCATTAGCCGATAGCTTCTGTTCCGCGTTCGCCGGTTCTGATGCGGATTACATCAGTCAGCTCTCTGACAAAGATTTTTCCGTCTCCGATGTTCCCGGTTTTTGCGCCGTCAATAATTGCTTTAACGGTGCTTTCCACGTAGTCATCATTGACGCCTACTTCAATTACTGTTTTTTTCAGCAGGTTGACTTCATGAATGACTCCTCTGTAGGATTCGTCATATCCCTGCTGCTGTCCGCATCCCAGAGCATGGGTGACTGTCATTTTTGTCACGCCTGCCGACGCAAGTGAGTTTTTTACGTCGGTCAGTTTGTGCGGTTGGATTACTGCTGTAATTAGTTTCATAATTTTCTCCTTTCGTAGTAATGTATGCTCATCTCAATCCAGTGTGAATATGGCAAATCCGTTGTAAGCTTCTTCGCCGTGTTCGCCGATATCCAGACCTTTGAGTTCTTCGTCTCTTGTGACGCGGATTTTCATGACCACATCCAGAACCTTGAAAACAACCAGCATGGTAATAAATGCATAGACCGGAATGACAAGAGAACCTACGATCTGAGGCATCATTCCGACACCTTCGCCGAAAATCCCCGCTGCGAGGCCGCCCCAGATTCCGTTCAGACCGTGTACAGGCCAGGCTCCGACAGGATCGTCAATTCCGAAGAAGTCGAGCATTTTTACTCCTGCAATGACAAGGAGTCCTCCGATTGAGCCGATGAAAATGGATTCAAGTGGAGTGACAACGTCGCAGGGGGCCGTAATTGCAACAAGACCTGCAAGAGTGCCGTTCAATGCCATGGAAAGCTCCGGCTTTCCGAATAAAACCCACATGCCGATCATTGCTGTAATGGCTCCGGCTGCTGCGGCAAGCGTTGTATTTGCTGCAATTAAATTTACAAGGGCTGTATTATCGCCGACAATTCCCATCGTGCTTCCGGGATTGAATCCGTACCATCCCATCCAAAGAATAAAAACTCCGAGCGCTGCAAGAGGGAGGTTGTGTCCTGCCATCACCTGCGGTTTTTTATCCGGCGAAAATTTTCCGATACGGGGTCCAAGGATGATTGCCCCTGCAAGACCTGCGAAACCGCCTACAGCATGAACCACAATAGATCCTGCGAAATCATGAAAGCCGTCTCCCAGACTGGAAAGCCATCCGCCTCCCCATACCCAGTGTCCGCTGATTGGATAGATCACAGCAGTCAGAACGGCGCTGTATGCCAGATAGGAAGTGAATTTAATTCTTCCTGCAACTGCACCTGAAACAATCGTTGCTGCGGTAGCTGCAAAAACCATCTGAAAAAAGAATTTCGCAAGAAGCGGAACTCCCGTCCAGCTGATCGAGGAATAAACCCCCTGATAACCTTCAACAGCCGGACTGTTGTCTGCGCCAGCCATAAACCAGCCGGAAAGACCGATAAAGTCATTTCCATCACCGAACATCAAAGCAAATCCAACTGCAAAAAAAGCAATGGCGCCAACAGAAAAGTCCATCAGGTTCTTAAAAAGCACATTGACTGCATTTTTCGCAGAATTGAGTCCTGCTTCAACAAGGGAAAATCCTGCCTGCATAAAAAAGACAAGAATTGCGCAGAGAAGGACCCAGAGGGTATCGGCAGCTACAGTTAGTGCAGCCGTATCTGTAGAAATTTTTTCGAGTGGATTTTCTTCCTGCGCAAAAAGGGAAGCTGGCAGAAGGAAAAACAACGTAATTAAAGTGAATTTTTTTAAAGATTTCATAAACATTCTCCTGGTATCTTTACATCTGTTAATATGCAATATTGGTGCCGGAGATTGATTAAATGCTAAAATTGTATCAAAAAGTTCAGAAATTAACTAAAATAGCCTTTATAAACTTTACAATGTATGATTTTACAACAGAATATTCTAAAATTAATATTAGAGATGTCTAATGAATGAACTTTTTAAAAATTTATTTTCCTTAAAGTATGAACAATATGATTAAAATTACAGCATTCTGCATTTTGTTGAGGTCCTTTGGGTAATATAAATATTTTGGATTTGATAAGCTTTTTAGAATAATTCAGATTGTATTGAAGTGATAAAAGGAGCTATTTTGAATCCGGACTTCCTGTTGATTTTTTATAAAGGTAACTCTGCATTCTGAATCTCGGACAGCATAGCCAATTTCAAATGCAGGGAAGGGAAATATCAGACCGGATTTACCGAGAAAAAGAATTTCATAGTCTTCTCCTCCGGATATTACATCATCGATACTGAGATGATCTGTAATTCCTTTAAAAATGGGAATCTTTTCAATATCGATGAAAAGCCCAATCCCGCTTGCCTTTGCCAGTTTTTCAGAATCCGTTAAAATTCCGTCCGAAAGATCCATTGCTGCATGGACTCCTTCCTCATCAGAAAGGAGCAAAGACCATTCAGAACGGGAGCATGGTCTTAAATGACGTTCCAGAGCAGCTTTTTTCAGTTTGTCTTCTGTATTGATTTTTTCTGATAAAATTTTATAACCGAGATAAGAAAGCCCCGGATAACCGGTTATATAAAGAGCATCGTCTGATTTTCCGTCAGAGCGTTTCAGATGTCTTGTTTTTATTTTTCCAAGCATGGTAAGAGTGAGATGAATTGTTTCTGATCTGAACGTATCGCCACCTATGATTCTGCAGGAATACCGGCCGGTCTCACTGGAAAGGGCAGAACTGAACCGGCTGATAAAGGAACTGTCCGTATTTGATGGAAATCCCGCATTGAGCAGACAATACATTGCATTTCCGCCGCTAGCAGAAAGATCGGAAAGATTGGAGTGGAAAAGTTTGAAGGCCAGGTCTTCCGGCGTCGACCATTCGGTTTTGAAATGAGTGTTTTCAATCATTGAGTCTGTTGTAATTAAAAGATCATTTTCAATCAGAGCACAGTCATCCTGCCAGGGATTGAGAGAACTGTTTTTGTAAAATAAATCAATGATCGATCTTTCATTCATAATGCATCATTTATATTCCCTTTATTTTTCACCAGATTCTTTTTTGTTTTACTGGCAAATCATGCTGTTAAAATAACTGAAAAAATTTCAATCCCGCCTTTTCTATCAAAGAAGAATGGAAAACCTGCCAGGCAAATTTTTCGCATTATATTCTGTGTCATCCAGAAAGAAGTTTCGGAATCAAACAAATTTAACGGATCGGTCTGTGGAATTTCTGCTGAAAAGAATTCAGGATCTTAAAAAATGATGGGAAAAGCTGTACCATACTGAATGATGGGCGTACGGTTTCTGAAACCTTTCGTTACTATGCCCCCCATTGATAAAAATAAAGCGCTCAGGATTCTTGAACTGTCTGAAGATTTTTCAAAAGATCAGTTAATTCGATCTTTTCGAAAAAAGCTTTTTGAGAATCATCCGGATACAGCTGAAAACAAGAATTCTGACGTAAGCGTTGATGATCTGCTTTTATCCAGAAAATTTCTGGAAGAATATCTGAATGAAACACAGAAACAACCAAGCCGCAGGCCGGATGAAAAAGAAGATGATGGTTATCGCGACTACAGAGAGGGAATGAAGATTCTTGGTTCAGCCCTGGATGCCTACTGGAAAAAAAGAGTTCAGTTCAGTCACAGACCGGAAGGCGCAGACTTTATAAAACAGTTTCATGAAGAACTGAACAGAGCAAGGGATTATTTTATCCGTGTACTTGAAATATATCCAGGTGGATTATGGACGCCGGATGCTGTTGAGGAAATTGCGAGGATCAATGACTGGCTCGGGACTGAGGAGAACCCCTGATGCAACTTCTTCCGAAAGGAGATATTCCGCCAGCCATGAAAAAAGGATAAAGCGGCTAAAGATCTGCCCGGTCTGAATGTATTGATCCATGAATTTTAAAGAGGCCGGATCTGAGTAATTTCCTGCAGTCCCGTATAAAATTTCTTCGAGATTGCGAAACGGTTTAATCCGTATGTCATCTTTTTTTTCTGAAATCGGAGGCGCACTGACAGCTTCGCATAAAGCAAGAATTGCCTCATGGGGATGAAAAATTCTTTTTGTAAGAGGCTTCAGACTTGTGGAAATGGTCCCCAGGTCCAGACCCGGAAGCGCAAAATCCTTGATTGCCATAACCGATGTTTTTGATTTTAATGATGGATTTTTCTGAAAGAGACTTCTTAAAAAATAAAAAAATGATGAAATATCGATACGCTCTGAATCCAGATCTACAAGGATCAGCGCGGGCCATATTTTGGGATCTGTTTCTGCGATTCGTTTCAGTTCCGTATTAAGGGTCTCATTCGATTGAAAATCCGTTCTGACGCTGTAGCCGCCGAAACTCAGGATCTGTCGGAAAAGTTTTCTGTAAAGTGAATTTTCAGAAATAAAATAAGCAATTTTTTTTAACTCAGGAAGTTCCAGGCGGGGAGGAAGGATCAATCCGTTTTCGGGAATTTTCCATACTGCGGCAATTCCGTTTTCATAAAAAAATGCATCATGATCTTTTTTATTTTTTTCAGTTTTTTTTCCTGTAAAGATTAAAACAGGATGCATCCAATCCGATATGGTTTTGACTGTATTTTCATCGGCAGCAGGATAAAAAGCAATGCCCGATGAAAGGTCTGAAAAGAAAGGGTCCTGGATTGACTTTAAACCTCTGGATTTTAGACTGTGAAGGATGTATTCTGCCAGGAGGAGTTCTTCCTGTTCCAGTCGGAAACCTAAAAATACCGGATATTTCACAAATTCATGAAGGATTCAGCCCTGCTTTCAGTCATCCATATTTTACGATTCCGGGAAAAATCTTCTCAAACAGTGGAGTTTTTATACCGTTGATATAGAAGAATTGGATTCAAACCCATCTTCTTTAAGCAAATACATGAATTATTTACGAATTTTTTTTATTATCATTCCCTCCATTTTTGCTGGATTGTCCTGCATGCCTAAAGTGTATCAGAACGGATTTTCCGTAGAAACAAAACTAATCTATCAATCCCATGACAGAGAAAGAATCAGAATCTTCAGCCTTAAGAAAGGAGACTGGCCGAACATTTCAGAAAATAGCGACCCTCTGCCGGGAATTCCAGAAAGACCGGTTTATTCAGGTCTGGATGCGCTGGCTGCCGATCACTTTGCTCTTCTCCGAAACCGGAAGTTTGCTCTACTTACAAATGCAACGGGATTGGATCATCGATTAAAAAGAGGAGTGGAACTGATGATTTCAGAAGGAGTTCTGCCGGAACTTGTTTTCGAGCCGGAGCATGGAATTTTTGGAGCAATTGATAAACCCGGACCGGACGGTATCCGCCGCGACAGGGAAACGGGTCTGAGAATTTTAAGTCTTTATTCCAAAAGTAAAAAACCTTCCTGTAAACATCTCGAAGGGATTGATTTAATTGTCATTGATATACACAATCTTCCTGTTCGGCCTTATACATATATATCCACCCTTACTTATCTTATGGAAATTGCTGAAGAACACAGGATAGAAGTCATGATCCTTGACCGATCAAATCCATACGGATTCTGGAAGCCGCAGGGGCCGTATCTTGAAGAGAAATTCACGGGCTTTACTGCTAAAGCGCCTGTCCCATTTCTTTATTCGCTTACTCCAGGCGAATACGCATTTTATATGGCATCGTCGGTTTTTTTAAAATTACGCCTGAGTATTGTCAGGGCTGCAGGGTACAGAAGAAAAGACGGATTTTCATCACTTCGCCAGATATGGATCAATCCTTCACCCAACATTCCATCATTTGAAGCGGCTCTTGTGTATCCAGGAGTTGTTTTATTTGAAGCAGTAAAGTTCAGTCTGGGTAGAGGAACCACAAGGCCTTTTGTTTATTCCGGAGCTCCCTGGATGAAAGCAGGAAGGGTTCTTGAGGAAATGCGCTCTTTAAAACTTCCTGGAGTTCAGTTTGCAGAAGTGATCTTTACTCCCAATTCATCTGTTTATAAAGGGAAAACATGCCGGGGTATTCAGATCCTGCCTGTTTCTGCAAACTTTGACAGCCTGAGGACAGGATATGAATATATGAGGGTGATTAAAAAAATTCACCCAAAAGATTTTCGGTACATTAAAAGCAGGGGTGGATTTTATATGGATCGTCTCTGGGGAGGGACATCCTATAGAAATTTTATCGACAGTGATTTATCTTATGATGAATTTAAAAAAAGCTGGATTCATGATGCCGCTTCATTTCAGGAATTAACAGAACCTTTTCTTCTATATTGATAAATGCTTGTAAAAGTTGCTTAAAAAAGCGGAATCATTTTGTTTTTTTAAATAGATTAAAAATTTATTTGTTGATTCCCTGAATAAATTTCAGCTTCTTGCAATATGGCCACTAAAAAAACTTCAAAAAAGACCGCAAAAAAAGCGGTAAAAAAAACCAGTAAAAAAACAGCTAAGAAGACGGCAAAAAAGACAGCAAAAAAGACAGCTAAGAAAGCTGCGAAAAAGTCACCAGCCCGTTCTTCAGCTCCGAAATCCTTTGCAGAGACTCCTGAACCGGTCGTATACAGACCTTCAGATTCCACAGGCGATTCGTTACCTCTTTCTGTTCCAGAGAAAAAAAGTTCAAAAGGACTCTATCTTTTAGCAGCAGTTTTGGTTGGAACAATTCTGTTTGTTGTTTGGAGAAATGTTCAACGAAGCGGTTCAGATTCAGATATGACAACGCCTCCTGTAACCGAACCTGTGATGGAAGCGCCTGCTTCAGAACAACCTGCAGAAACTCCTGAAACAGCGCATCAGCCTGCATCCGAGCAGCCTGATGCTGCCGCAGCCTCAGAAGAAAATGTATATACTGTAAAAGCAGGAGATACATTCTGGGGAATTGCAGCATCGCAGCTTGGCGACGGAAAACGAGCGAAAGAAATCCAGACGAAAAATCCTGGAGTTACCGTTCTGAAAAAAGGAATGAAATTAAATATGCCCGAAAAATAAAATTCGGGAAATTTACAGTTTGTAAAGCTCCGGATAAAACCGGAGCTTTTTTATTGTTTTAATGCTTTTTCCAGAGTTTCCAGTTCTTCCTGCAGCGACATCCATTCTGTTTCGCAGCTTTCCAGATCCGAATTGATTTTTACAAGCTCGTCGTTCAATTCCATGCTGTAGCTTTCCGAGAGTTTACTTATTTTTTCCTTCTGTTTTTCTTCCAGTGTGTGGATTTCTTTTTCAATCTTTTCGCTTCTGGATTTGTTTTTTCGAATGCCGGATTGAATTTCTTTGCGTAAGTGATAGGCTGTTTTTATTTTTTCAGACTGAAGGTTGTTCCCTGAATGATCAGGATCAGGGCTTTCCTCCTGGATGCGGCTTTCCAGAGCAAAGACATAATCTTCATAATTTCCCCTGTATAAGGAAATACTTCCGTCACGAATTTCCAGGATTGCATCTGCAAGAATATTGACAAAGGTTCTGTCATGGCTGATAAAAAAAACAGTCCCTCCGTATTGTTTTAATGCTCCAGCCAGAGCCTCAACCGTCTCAAAATCCAGATGGTTTGTGGGTTCATCAAATAAAAAGACATTGCTGCCTGAGAGGAGTAGACCGGCAAGGATCAGACGGGAGCGTTCCCCGCCGCTGAGTACAGATATTTTTTTATGAATCTCATCGCCCTGGAAAAGAAAACTTCCTGCCAGATCCAGAATGCTCTGTTCAGGGATCTTTCCCTTGCTTATTTTTTTCAGGTGATCCAGGACCGTATCGGTTTCAATCAGAGATTGAAAGACATGCTGGGCATAGTAGCCAATGTTTCGTCCGTTTGCCCATTTTATATTTCCGCTGACGGGTGGAATTTCTCCTGCCAGAGTTTTTAAGAGAGTTGACTTGCCCTCGCCGTTATCTCCAAGAACTGCCACATGTTCTCCTCTGGAAAAAATATGAGAAATCCCGGATGCAACAGCTTTCTGATTGTAGCCGATGGAAAGATTTTCAATTTGAAGAGCCTTGCCCGGAGGAGAAGGGTCTTCAGGAATGCGGATTTTTACATCCCTCTGTGTTTGTTCTGCTTCAATTTTATGAAGACGGTTCAGCTGTTTTTCTTTCGATCTGGCCTGGGAAGCTTTAGATGCTTTGGCGCGAAATTTTTCAATGAATCCATTCAGTTCTTTCTGTTTGGCTTCAATTCCTTTGTTTACTCGCTCTATGTGAAGATTCTGTTCTTCTTCAAATGCAAAATATTCTTCAATATTGCCAGGAAAAAAATTCAGTTTGCCATTCTTGATTTCAAGCGTTTCACTGCATGTTTTTTTCAGAAATTCTCTGTCATGAGATATAATCATGAATCCGCCACGAAATGATCCAAGAAAGTTTTCAAGAATGAGAAGAGTTTTTAAATCAAGGTAGTTTGTAGGCTCATCCAGAAGAATAAAATCAGGATCCGTGATCAGCATTGCAGAGAGACGCAGCCTCATTTGAAAACCGCCGGGAAGAGATGATGCTTTCATTTTAAGAACGTCATTTTTGATTTGCATTCTGCCTGCTGTTTTTCCGCAGAGCCAGTCTTCTTTCTGCGAAACGCGCATCAGATATTCAAGTGAGGTTTCATTGGAATGAAATGGATCTTTCTGTTCCAGGTATCCGAGTCTTAAATCTTTTGCGCAATGAATGATCCCCGAATCTGCTGTTTCCCGATCTGTCAGAATATTAAAAAGAGTGGATTTACCGGCGCCATTACGGCCGATCACGCCGATTTTCTGTCCTTCATGGATGACGAGATTTGCCTGGTCAAGCAGCGCTGCAGGACCGTAATGTTTGCTCAGATTTTGAATCTGCAGGATTTGTTTCATTCTTTTAAAATCCTCCGGAAGACCGGAGGGTGA